>QKDV01000185.1 GCA_003251955.1 Methanospirillum hungatei | reverse complement strand
GCTTCAAGATACCGTGCCTTTTCAAGGGCGACTTCTGCAATCGCTGAAAGGTACTGTGGGTTATCTGTCTGTATCTGCAGGATCTGTGAGAAGACAGTATCTGCGTCACGACTCTTACCTGTTTTAATAAGGAGTCGTGCCTTCTTGGTGAGAAGAAGAGGATTGGCGGGATCGAGGGATATGGCCTGGTTAAGTGCCTGAAGGCCGCTGGCATCATCGCCCGCTGAAATCAGAGCCTCGCTTTTGAGTCGGTACAGGTCTGCCTGATCCGGGTGTTTTTCAATGAAATAATCATACACAGATACGGCGGTCATGGGCCGTGCAGTCATCACTGAGAACTCTGCAAGTACAGTTCCTGCATTTTTTTGAATATCCTCCGGAATTACAGTAACTGTGGCCTGTAGAAATGTTACAGGCATCAGGATGATCAGCACCAGCACTACTAAAAGAATACCGATGGTTAGTCTTCCAAGTCGCATTAGTTCCACCCTGAGTAGATTGATTGATACTCTTTAGGCATCAGATTCCTGATCATTTATATCTCGTTTTTATGATCGGTGCTGTCTGATCTCACCGGCAAGCCGGTAAAACGGAGAGGGATCTCCTGAACGTACCGGTCTGCCTTCAAACCAGGTATCAATGACCCCGGGAGAGAGAAGATGGGCAAGTATACGCATCTCACTCAGACTGTACTGGCCAGGAGATGTAGGGCTGTCAATATAGCAATAGGTATAAAGTGAACCAAAAAGGGGGAGCAGCGGCCGTGCATACCTGCATACCGTTCCGGTGACACTCACGATCAGAGGTTTAGGTGCAGAATTGGTAAATTGCAGAAGGGTTAGTAGATCGTCAGTGTTCTGTGGCTGCACTGCAATCTTGGGGATATCTCCAAACGATCTGAGTTCGTGATACAGGGTCATCAGTTCATCCGGTGTCAGCATCTCGTTACGGTGACAAGAGGCGATGGTTGTAATTCCCATCTCTTTGAACCGTGGTGCATGCTCCCTGAATCTGATCTCAATATCAACCATTGTGACAAGCGGGAGGAAAGGAGTTAACCGCTCCATCCACAATGCAGGATCTCCGGCAAATGCTCCACCCTCTGCACTCGATCGTAAGGTAAGAATGATTGGTTTTTTGAATGAATCGGCAAGTTGCTCTAGTTTTTCCTCGATCGGTTCTGTGATAAGATCAAGCCTGATCTCAACAGCATCTGCCTCTTTAATCTGATCTGAATCAAACTGGCGTGGACTTGAGAGTGAGACAGCGGCCTGAATGATGGTGTTATTGTAATCATCCATCGTTATGCCTGTCATTTACGCTCTCCCGACGATACTCACATCTGAAAACCGGGTAGAAGGAAGTATGAGAGGCTCCAGTGTTCGTGTCTCTGGAGAACACCCCTCAATGTTTTTTAGCATCTCAAACACATTCCCTGATAACATCCCGGTCTTTATCGGATTTCCTAGACTGCCGCCGGAAGCATGGTATGGGCCTGAAAGTTCGACTGAAAAGTCTCCTGACATCGGGTTAGCCGTATGTGCCCCGATGAGGTCATGAATGTAAACCGCGTCATCCTCCATGACGTTCATGGTCGGGCCTGAGAGGATCAGATTGTGGTTTCCAATTCCCGGTGCCCCGTTCATACCGGTTCTGACTGCATGGCCGGTGGGCTTCACGCCATATCTGTATGCGGTCTTGAGATCATAGGCAAATGACGAGAGGATTCCCTGATCAATGAATGCCGTTTTGTGTACCGGCATCCCTTCTCCATCCCAGTAACAGTTTGCAATACCCCGGGGATCGAAGGGATCATCTATGAGAGAGAACCTTTTGTCCATAACCTCTTCTCCCATCTTGTCAGCAAAGAATGATCTACCTGTGTGCACATTTCTTCCAGATAAGGCTGGGATAAAGGTTGCATCAAGCAGATGTGAGAGAGCAGTCGGTGAGAGGATGATATCGTATGTACCGGTTTCGATCTCTTTTCCGTCTTTTCCGGTTGCTGCAAAGAAAGCAGCCTGTTCACCGACAAATTCAGGTTTTGCTGCCTTCAGGCTCCAGGCTGAATCATATTCAAACCCGGTTGACTGATCTGCAATCATTTCAAGGGAGAGCCCTACGTGTGTCTCTGTAGTCTCGTACCACATGCCGGTACTGTTTGCGATGATATGGGAGGTCCGCGAGAGTGAGACACCTCCACCGGTCACTTCTGCTTCGTAGGATTCGGCTCCCTCAAGCATCCGGGTTATGAGTTCTCTTGCAATTGCCGGATCTGCATTTACAGCCGGATCACATGCAAGTGGTTCGCGGGGAAAGGAGGCAGGTCCTGGCAATCCTTTCCAATCAACCGGATCAGAGAATTTTGCACTGGCTATAGCAGCATCAAGACACTGCTGCCATGCGTCCTGGTTATCGGTTGAAGATATTCCGATCTTACCATCTTTGATTGTTCTGATTACAAGCCCTGAGCCTTCAGATATTGTACCTATCTCTATCTGTCTCCGCTTCAGATCTGCTGATAATGCATGACCGCTGCCCATGCAGATCTCAACTTCGTCGACCCGCTTCTCTGCTGCTTTCAGAATCTTTTCAACTGACATCGCACCCTCCGACAATAGCATCCCTAAGCAAAAGATGTGGCGCTCCGTCAGTGACCGGAACTGTCTGTCCCCCTTTTCCACAGTATCCCGGGTGCAGTGCCCGGTCATTTCCAACCAGGGCTACTGCATGAAGGGTAGAAAGGATTTCACCTGAAAGAGAGACATCCCGCACCATCGAGGTGCACTCTCCTCCTTCCACAAGATATCCGTACTCGGCGTTGAACTGGAACATCCCCCTGCCTGGATCTACCTGACCGCCGCGTGAGCCCTTGAGAAGTATTCCATCTTTGCATGACTCCAGAATCTCCTCGAATGATGCATCACC
>QKDV01000276.1 GCA_003251955.1 Methanospirillum hungatei | reverse complement strand
TCAAGACCGGTTCTGATAGAATCAGCCTCATAACTGGAGAGCGTGACACTGTCCCTCTTGAATGTGACGGTATAGAGTTCTCCGTTGCTGGCATGGGCCTTGATCGTGCATCTGAATGAGTCCTCTGACGAATCACGTGATGCAGACACACCGGCCCCCATACCGGTAGTGATCGCTGCAATGCCCGTGATCTGGGTGACCGCAGTGTTTACCGCTGCCATCGTCGGTCCCCTTACCGGAATGCTCCCGACAGTCTTTGCCTCTGCATTCTCGTACACGATAGTGGCCGAGTATGCCTCCCTTGTCTTTTCAATCGCAGGTTTTGCCACCCCTGCAGATTCGTAGGCAGTACATCCCCATGGATTGCTATCCAGAATATCCTGGATTAGTGTGTTGAATGCGGAATAGTCTGCAATCGGTGTTGCAAGTTTTCTGACCGCTGACTTAACCACACTCTTCTGAGTAAAATCTCCCATTTATCCCCCAATTGTCGCCTGTATTGCGACACTATCTGATAGGTGGCAGGAGTATATAAGGTTCGAAAGAGTCGGTAAAAATTGAGAGATAATGCCTCTGATCCGGAAAAGTAAGGAGGATAAGAGCACCCCGATGTACATTTCAAAAGGGTATGCAAAATGAGTGAAATTTTAGATATCAGACTAAATTTTCAGGATTTGAAATTTTTGGGCACGTATTGTGCTGTGCAATATTAAACTTTTTTATTAGAATAAAATGCTAAGTCAAAAGCTTTAGAAAGATCAGGAGATTACAGTGTTTCACTGCCAGGGGGAGAATAAACCCGGGCAGAAGGATGTAAAGATGATACAAGGAGATGAACCATGATGTACTCCCCGTCAGATAGATTTGCTTGGGGGCTTATCACCGAGGGGAGTAATCAGGTATCACAGTCTGAAATTTTAAGCATATCCATCTGTTATGGTTGGAATTCCTACCCTGATATCCGCCCATCTGATGAGCCATCACGTTATGGCATAGCCGTTAGGAGGATGAATAATGCCTGAAATACCGGATTATCGAACCCGAAGGACGGCTGAGTATATTGTCAGGGATCTTCTAGTTAGATCCGGATATGAGGTCATCAGGGTTGCACAGAGCCACACCCATGAGTCACCTGGGATCAATCTTGTCGCCTGGAAAGATGGAAATGTCCTCTTCATATGTGCCAGGTCGAGCCGGAGAGGATCAGTTGCGTCTGATATTCATGCTCTCTGCAGGAATGTCGGGCGTTGCCGGTACCCGGGAAACCTCGAGTACTGGATCAAACACCGGGCAGGATGGGCACGATATCTGATCAGAGTGGGCGGGGCAGTACCTCTCCCAATGCTATCATGATAGCCCGGTTTGGTCTTTCCTGCCTGTCAGATCTTCAGATATCTGCATCGCCAGCGATATTGATCATACACAGACCAACGGGCTGGGGAAGGTATGGCTGCTGATGAACAACAGAGCGAGATCCTCCGGACCCTGAAGTGCCTTTTCTCACAAGGCCAGGTCATCGAGATCAGGATTCTCAGTGAAGACGGAATTTCATCAGGGTATTTTAACGATTTCGAGAAGGCAGCATCTGCGATTGCTGCCCAGGATCGTGACCCGCGAGGACATGGGATCTATGTCACTCTGAACGAGGTAACTCCTGATCTTCTGGCACGACGTGCAAACAGGATCAAGTACCGTATCGGTAGATCAGATCAGACAACCGCTGATGCAGACATCATCCATCGCAGGTGGCTGCCAATAGACATAGATCCGGTGCGAAAGTCAGGGATCTCATCTTCAGATCCTGAACATGAAGAGGCTCTGCGTCGTGCCGAAAATATCAGGCAGTTTCTTGCAAAACGGGGATGGAATGAGCCCATAATTGCTGACTCTGGCAACGGTGCACACCTTCTGTATGCTATCGATATTCCAAATGATGAGTCAGGCAGAGACCTGGTCAAAGCAGTGCTTGAGGCTCTGGATCAGCAATTTTCCGATGAATTGTGCAGGGTAGATACCGCAAACTTCAACGCTGCAAGGATCTGGAAGGTGTATGGAACCACCTCGAGGAAAGGGGATAACCTGCCTGACCGGCCACACAGGCGTGCCAGAATCATATCCGGAGGAGAGAAGAGAGAGGAGATTCAGATTACCAATCTCATCTCGCTCATCACCGAATGTTCGCATAAGCAGGAAGAATTATCAAATGTGCTTCCTGGTGCATCATGCTGCTCAAAGCAGCATTCAGATTCATTGTCTCCGCAAACCGGTCAGGTCAGAGGGAACCTGGTTCATGATCTCGGTTCATGGCTGACTGAACACGATCTCTCATTCACATCAAAGCCATACCAGGGAGGAATTCTTTACTCACTTGATTCATGCCCGTTCTCTGATGCTCACCGGGATGGAGCGTTCGCAATCCAGTTTGGGAATGGTGCGATATATGCCGGGTGTCATCATGACTCGTGTGGGAGCGGACGCCAACGATGGCCTGAACTTCGTGCAAAGTTCGAAGGTCCTCGTGACATAGAGGAACGGCTTGCATCAATGCGTCGTTCACGTATCAGAGCCAGATTGATCGCAGAAGGAAGGATAGACCCTGATGATGAGACGTTCGATAAATCTGATGAGAAGTCCGGTCTGACTGGTGCAGGCGGTTTATCAGGCAGCAGAATTGCTGTAGATCCTGATGAGAATGACCAGATAATCAAGCGTGCTCAGGAGATACTCACTACCGGAGATCCTCTTGCGTTCATTCTCGAGACCTTTGCTGCTTCTCATGAAGGTGATCAGGGTGTTGGAGAATGCCTTGTTCATTCACTGGTATCCCGGTCGGTCATCAACAGCAAAGGGCTGCATGTCTCGATAACCGGTGAGTCGGGGAAAGGGAAGTCTCATGCCATAGAGACGATGAAGTCCCTTATTCCGGCAGAGTTCAGGCTT
>QKDV01000101.1 GCA_003251955.1 Methanospirillum hungatei | reverse complement strand
TTTCAGCAAGTATGCCTACACGATCACACCTTCTGCAGGAGAAGGAGGAACAATCTCTCCTTCAACTCCTCAGGATGTAACCATCGGTGATTCGATCAATTTCACCATCACAGCAAATCCATGCTATACGATCGGTGATGTCATTGTTGATGGTGTAAGCAGCGGTTCGCAGGTCAGCCCATATGTCTATACATTCCCTAATGTGAATGCTGACCACACAATTCAGGCAGTTTTCCAGATTAATACTTACAACATTCTGGTAAACCAGTCCAATGGTGGCAACATCTCACCGGCTGGAACAAATGGCATTGTCCAGGTTAACTGTGGATCTAATCAGACCTTTACAATGACACCTGATACAGGCAATGCCCTGTATGATCTGATCGTAGACAACACGTCGGTTGGTCCGATAAATCCGTACACATTCGTAAATGTTAATTCAGATCACACCATTGAGCCGGTCTTCGTGCTTCCTCCCGTGCCAGACTTTGAGGCAGATCGTGTAAGAGTCCCACCAAAGTACCCAGTGACCTTTAAGGATCTCACCACAAACAATCCGACTGACTGGCTTTGGGACTTTGGTGATGGTGAAGTGACAAATGTACGCGAACCGGTTCACCTGTATGCTAAGACCGGAAACTACACTGTTAAACTCACAGCATTCAATGCAGCAGCACCAAACGGTGTAACTACCGAGAAGAAGGATTACATCACGGTCACAACTGACCCAATTGCATGTATGATGGCAAAGCCACTCGGTGGTACAGTTCCTCCGGGGTTGACTGTTGAGTTCACTGACTGTTCACTGAACACAGATGATGTTTCATGGGGATGGGTCTTTGGTGACAGCACTGCAGGTTCAATCTCAAAGAATATCACTCATACCTACACTGGGCCAGGTGTTTACCAGGTGACTCACCAGGTTGACAAACCGTTCACTGCAAAGGACTATGCATATGAGACGATCACCGTCATGCAGCAGCCGGTTGCAGACTTTATGGCACATCCGGTGTCTGGTAAGTCACCCCTGAGTGTCCAGTTCGAGGACAAATCACAGGGATTCCCGACTGAGTGGTTCTGGAACTTTGGTGACAGCACGGCTTCATACGATCAGAACCCGCTGCATGTTTACTCAACACCGGGCAACTACACAGTAACCCTGAAGGTCTTCAGTGATGAAGGAACTTCAGAGAGAGTAAAAGACGGATATATCTCCGTTCTCTAAACCTTTTTTAAAAAAAGCAATTGATAAACAATCAGAGTTTTGATTGTCAGTTTAAAGATCTTATTATTCCAGTTCTTTCTTCAGTGTTGCAATCCTGTCTCTGAGCATGATTGCATCCTCAAAATTGAGGAGTTGGGCAGCTTTTTTCATCTGAGCTTCCAGATCAATAATCAGAGCCGGAATTGATGATTTTGGAACCGGTTTTCCGACTGGCAGTTCTATTTCCTGCTCCCGTACTGGTTTTTTAATCGTCTGTGGTATAATCCCGTGTTCCTTGTTGTAGCCCATCTGCAGACTACGCCTTCGTTCAGTTTCATCCATAGCAGTTCGCATCGAGCCCGTGATGGTATCAGCATACAAAGCAACATGAGCATCTGCGTTTCGGGCGGCACGACCGATGATCTGGATAAGGCTTCTTGCATCACGGAGGAATCCTTCTTTGTCAGCATCGAGAATACCGATAAATCCAACTTCCGGAATATCAAGACCCTCCCGGAGAAGATTGATCCCGACGAGGACATCAAAGACTCCAAGTCTGAGTTCTCTGATGATTTCAGTCCGTTCTAAGGTGTCTATGTCTGAATGGAGGTATCGTGTCTTCACACCCTTTGTTTCAAGATACTCGGTGAGTTCTTCAGCGAGCCGTTTGGTCAATGTGGTGAGGAGAACACGATCTCCGTTTTCGATTGCCTTGTGGATCTCTGCTTTGATATCCTCCATCTGTCCCTCGATTGGACGGACCTCAACTACTGGGTCTACAAGGCCTGTGGGTCTTATGATCTGCTCGACAACCTGTTGTGAGAGTTCCTTCTCGTAATCTGCAGGAGTAGCAGAGACAAAAATTACATGCTTCAGGTAATGCTCAAACTCGTGAAACCTGAGTGGCCGGTTATCAAATGCAGATGGCAGCCTGAAGCCATAATCCACGAGTGGAATCTTTCGGGAGCGGTCTCCGTTAAACATCGCCCTGACTTGAGGGATTGTCTGGTGACTCTCATCGATGAAGAAAAGAAAGTCTTTCGGAAAATAATCAAGTAAGCAGTATGGTTTTTCTCCGGCACTCCTGCCGTCAAAATGCCGTGAATAGTTTTCGATTCCCTTGCATGACCCGGTCTCCCTGATCATCTCGAGATCATACTTAGTTCTCTGTTCAAGACGGTGTGCTTCGAGCATGCCGAGATGAGGTAATCGCTCGGTTAGTTCAGCTTCGATAGATCGTATTGCAGCCTCTTTCTGCTCTTCTGGAATGATGTAGTGCCTTGCCGGGTATACATAGATGTGCCTTAATTTTTCAACCGGATCCCCTGTAGTCCGGTTGATTTCTGTAATTCGGTCGACCTCATCTCCAAAGAGTTCGATCCTGATGATATTATTGTAATAACTCGGTACAAGATCGATGATCTCTCCTTTAACCCTGAATCGGCCTGGAATCAGTTCGATATCATTTCTTTCATAAAGATTATCGACAAGCCTTGAGATTATCTCCTTACGCCCGATCTTCTGACCTACTCCGAGATCAAATCCCATACTCTTGTATGTATCAGGACGACCGAGACCATAGATACAGGATACAGAAGCAACGACGATAACATCACTTCTGCCAAGCAGGGATGCCGTAGCTGAGAGTCTCATCATCTCGATCTTTGGGTTTATCTGGGCATCTTTCTCGATGTACTGATCCTTCTTTGCGATGTAGGACTCCGGTTGATAGTAGTC
>QKDV01000213.1 GCA_003251955.1 Methanospirillum hungatei | reverse complement strand
TTCTACTCTCCCAGGTTCCTGATCAGGACATGAAAGGACAGTACTCAATACCTTCTGGGCTTCGGATGGCTGATGGGAGGCTCAGAATGTACTACGCTGTATCTGAAGGAGCTATCAGGAGTGCGGTCTCTGAAGATGATGGGAAGACTTGGACCAGTGACGAGGGATACCGTCTTGAAGCTGCAACAGATCCCACGGTGGCACTCCTGGCGAACGAAACTTACGGTCTCTTTTACGTGGATCTATCAGCAGGGGCAAAGGGTCAGAGGCTGATGCTCGCAACATCCATTGACGGGCTCACCTTCTCCCAGTTTGGTAATGAACCTATCCTTGAGAGCGAACAGAAAGGCATATGGATCCTGGACCCGGAAATTCACAGGAGCAGTTCAGGAACCTGGAACCTCTACTACAGTCTGATGGGTGTTCCCGGAGAAGCAGGAATCAGGGTACCGATTATCATGCGGTCTGTTATCGATCCAGGCTGTCTTATGTCAGGCATAACCGCATAATCTGCACAAATATACAATAACTACAATTTTATGGACCCGGCGGGATTTGAACCCGCGGCCTCTACGTTGCGAACGTAGCGATCTACCCCTGATCTACGAGCCCACGTAAAAAAGATATTTCAGAGGATGATCTCAATATCTAACTTTTCTGCCAGCTCTTTATACCGGTTTCTGATTGTGACTTCTGTAACACCAGCTACCTCGGCTACTTCACGCTGGGTCCGGCGTTCACCGCCAAGGATGGAGGAGATGTATATTGCTGCCGCTGCAACACCTGTCGGTCCACGCCCGGAGGTGAGTTCACGCTCTCCGGCCTGCCTGAGAATCTCTACTGCCCTGCTCTGTACTTCACCTTTCAGCTGAAGACCGGAACAGAACCTGGGGACGTAGTCTATTGGTGATGTTGGGAGGAGTTTGAGCCCGAGCTCACGTGAGATGAATCTGTATGTCCTTCCGATCTCTTTCCGTGACACACGTGAAACCTCTGCTATCTCATCAAGTGTTCGTGGCACGCTGCACTGCCTGCAGGCTGCATACAGAGCTGCTGCAGCAACCCCTTCAATGCTTCTTCCTCTGATCAGATTCTTATCTACAGCATCACGGTATACCACTGCTGCAGTCTCACGCACATTTCGTGGAAGACCAAGAGCAGATGCCATACGGTCAAGTTCAGAGAGTGCAAATGCAAGGTTACGTTCTGTCGCATTACTGACCCTGATTCTCCGCTGCCACTTCCTAAGTCTGTATAACTGTGCCCGGTTTTTGGATGAGATTGCACGACCATAACTGTCCCGGTTCCTCCAGTCGATCATGGTCGAAAGACCTTTGTCGTGGATTGTGAAGGTCATCGGGGCACCGACACGGGAACGCTTCATCCGCTGGTCGTGATCGAATGCACGCCATTCCGGACCTCGATCAATGAACTCTGCATCAAGGACGAGACCGCACTGCTGACAGACAAGTTCAGCACGCTCGTAATCGTGAACGAGCTGCCTGCTTCCACACTCTGGGCATTGTGTTTCTGTCTGGTTCTCTACCCTCTTCTGCTTCTCGGCAACCTTTCCGACGAGCCGGTTCTTCAGTGCTTCTCTCTCTTTCTGAAGTGTCCGGAGTTTCTCTATCTCTTCTGACATCTATCTCTCCTGAATTTATTTGATGAAAACTTTCTCACCGATCAGCTTCTCCCGGTCTTGGACCGTGCAAAGAACAGCTGCATACGGGGATGATATATTTCCGAATATGTCTACGAGTTTTCCCACCGGTTTCCACCGTTTGTCCAGCACATGGCTGTACAGACGTGGGAGTTTGGCAGCATCACACTCGACGATGAGCATATGGCTCCCTGAACTACATTTTACCCGACCAATCGCGCGAACCACATGCATCACCTGAAAAAATTAATCCCCCCACCGGAGATTGATTAAGCAACCTATATATGTATGATTATTCAGTATTTATACTTTAAGTGAATGTTTAAGAAATAGTGCTAGCAACGGTAAAACCGGTTTGTTTTTAAAGTCAGGATCTCAGAGGCACGCCCTGAAGGGACTCCTGCACCCCTTATCACAATATCTCTCATGCGTTCACTCATCAAATCGCCTGGAGCATGGGCATCTGAGTCCACGACCAGATTGCAGCCTGTTTTTTCAGCGATCATGGCTACATGTCCGTTTGTACGGTTGTGTCCTCCCCGTGCAGTGATCTCAAGAAAAATATCTCGTTCCGCAGCCTCTGTTGCCTCCTCTTGCGTTATAAGCCCGGGATGAGCAAGGATGTCAACATACTCACAGGTACATGCCTGCATATTGGTCCCTGGTGTAACAGGTTCGACGACGGTCTCCCCGTGCACAACAACGATCTCTGCCCCTTCCTCTTTGGCCTGTTTTGCCAGTTTGGGTATTTCGGAAGGGGGAACATGGGTAATCTCCACACCGGTCAGAAGCCTGACTCCATACTCCTCTGCAGAGTTCCTGATCTTCTCAATTGCTGAAATGATACTGCTGATATTGCTCGCATCGGCATGATCGGTTATACCTACAGTATCGTATCCAAGAACTGCCATCCTCCTGATGAGTTCACAGGGGAGGAGCTCACCATCAGAGAAGATCGTGTGGGTGTGCAGATCGTACATTTATTTTCTTGGAGGAGTTTTTGGGGATATTTTTTTGAGTTCTGCTGCAACATTGCCGAGCAGTTCGGTTTTCGGGCCTTTACACTCAGCGATAACACGGCCTTCATGCCTCCACCACCAGGCTGGGTGGGACTTCTTCTCCCTGCGGTACTTCACCCCGCAGGATGCAAGTGCCCGTTCAATATCAGAGATTGCAGGTGCAAAAACTGCCTGCTCTTTGGGAACCCTGCGCCCCTCTTTGCGCATGAGTTTTGCGTCAAAATAACAGGGATAAAGTATCAGTCCCTTCTCCATTCTCTACGATCTTTG
>QKDV01000243.1 GCA_003251955.1 Methanospirillum hungatei | reverse complement strand
ATACGTCTTCTCTTCGGCGATGGTTGCTCCGGAATCAGGATTATTCTCGTTGATATCGTTGACATTGGTGACTGCAGAAATTGTGTAATCTCCGTCAGGGAACTTCTTCTCATCAGAAGTATCCCACACGACTCCGGTGTCATAGGGGGATGTGTAGACGTACACATTATCGAGGTTGAAGTCGCCGGTCTGTGCAGATTTAAGTGAGTGGTACACAGTGTCATTCGGGCCGGTGAGGTTGATGGACACCGGGGCACCTGAAGATCCTGCCCGCTGACTTATTCCTGCAAGATTGGTTGTTATCTTGAATGAGACGAGATTTCCGCGTTTGATGTTGTCAGGGTCGGTGTCTATCCCGTTCTCAACCAGGGCAACATCAAACGTAGGATCTTCAACAATGAAGATGGGTTTTTTGGTGACCAGGGCATACCATTGCCCGGTGTGGCCCTGGAATGTGTCAGTATCAACAGTAAAGTGTTTGGCATCCGCGACCCTGGATCGGGCGGTAGGTGTTCCCTGGGCGTTTCCAGACTCCCACCAGGCAATTTCGTCTCCTGTATGAACATCACAACTTGAGATGTCGAGATCAGCCTCGCCGACATATACTGTCCCCCCATTGGGTACTTTGTTATCTGCTGCAAGAACTGCAGGAACAAGCAGGAGTCCTATGAGAATTATAAAAGGAATGAGAATGCGTTCTGTCATACAATGATCCTAGCTACGTGTGCCGTTTTGTGGCATTAGGGTTATGGCACCTGATAACTATAGGAAGTGGTACTCAAATATCAGACTGACCCACATTTCTGCACGCATCTGAGTCTTCTCATCCTGGGCGTCGTTTTTCTCCTCATCACTGTAAGACAGATCGGGAGGTTTACCTTCCGGATTTGGCAGGTGATGACCGCAGGGGCAGTTCTTGTACTACTCTCCGGGGAGATCAGCCTGTCTGAAGCCATATCTGCGATCAATCCGGATGTGATGGTCTTTCTCTTTGGGATGTTTGTCGTGGGTGAGGCTGTCTCTGTAAGTGGTCTTTTAGCCCTGATATCTGATCAGATCTGCCAGGTTGCTAAAACCCGGGATCGATTGCTGGTCGTTTTTATCGGTGTAATGGCTGTATCATCTGCATTCCTCATGAATGATACAGTTGCAATCATCGGCACTCCACTTGCACTCTCGCTTGCCCGCCGGTATCATATCTCTCCTGCAGCAGTACTCCTGGTTCTCTGTTTCTCTGTGACTACCGGGAGTGTTGTGAGCCCTATTGGAAATCCCCAGAATTTTTTGGTTGCAACATACTGGAATCCTCCTGAACCCTTTGTATCATTTGCCACCGGCCTGCTAGTCCCCACGATCATCAGCCTTGGTCTGGTCGCTCTGCTTATGAGGTCCAGGTGGGTGATGGTGGATAAAGGATTTTTTAATCATCCTGATCTCCCTGTTGAGTCTGATGCTGAACTTTTCAGAGTGACCCAGATCTCCCTGCTGATCCTCTTTTCTCTGATAGGTGTCAGAATTGCAGGCTCCTTCTTTAGGGAAGTACCTCTCTTCCCTCTCTGGGCAATAGCCCTCTCAGCAGCATTGCCAATTCTAATTCTGACTAAAAAACGGGTAGTGATAGTCAGGCAGATAGACTGGAGAACCCTGATCTTCTTTGCTGCAATGTTTGTCCTGATGCAGAGTGTATATGATTCAGGCTGGTTTCAGTCGGCTGTCCCGTTTACCGATCTTACCACAATCCCTCTTATCCTCATGATTAGCATCATCCTCTCGCAACTGATCTCAAATGTCCCGTTCGTTGCCCTGTTTCAGCCGGTTATTGTTGCATCAGGGCTCTCTTCCGGATGCATGCTTGCCCTTGCAGCAGGATCCACAATTGCAGGGAATCTGACGATTCTGGGTGCTGCAAGTAATGTTATCGTCATTCAACAGGCTGAAAAGGCAGGTGTCTCGATCAGTTTTTATGAATTTCTGAAGGCTGGTCTTATTCTGACACTTCTTCAGGCACTTGTTTACGCCCTCTGGTTACTCTATTTCATGTAATTCACGCAAATTTTGGTATTGCATGGCATATATTTTTATATTCCAGTCGAAATAATTCATGAGCATACTAAATTAGGGATTTTTAGGTATGACCGGAATTCTGATTGTGGATGATAACCCTGTTCAGCGTGAACAACTTAAAAATATCTTGAATGAGGCCGGATATCCTGTTATTGGATCTGCCTCTTCAGGCACTGAAGCTGTCAGACTTCTCAGATCTATAAGTCCCTCTCTTGTAACACTTGATATCGTGATGCCTGACATGAATGGTATTGACCTTCTTCGGTCCATCAGGGCAGCTTATCCCTCAATTCCTGTAATGGTCTGTTCTTCGTTTGGTCATGAGGTAGTGGCAGATCTGGCACGGAGAGCAGGGGCTTTTGCATTCTTTCCAAAACCATATCCCGCACTACGCCTGCTTCAGGAAGTAGAACGAATGATCGGCCCGCCAATGTCAGAAGCAACTGTTTGAACTTTTTTACTCTGTTTATTGGTACAGGGTCAAAGCAGAATGTATTCTGTGAATAATGGCACAGGTTTAAAATTTCTGAAGAATAGGAGGAAAAACTTAGCACGTTCTGGCGGTTATGCCGGCTGAGGAGGTTCCTACATCTGCAGGAACCCTATATCCGGGGAATATTGTGTCTGGATCGGTGGTGTCCGCACGGATCCTCAGCCATGAAGGGTATGGGGTGTATCTGACTCTGTCTGTTCAGCCGTGCATAATTGTATTATGCGGGGAGTGCTGGATGGGGGGTGTTTCTACACGGCTGATCAGGGAGGCATGGATTCTGGCAAAAATACCCTCTGATGAAGACGGCATACCGGATGGGTTGGTGTGGGGTTTACATACAACAAGACTCGGGTATCACCTCCTGTTTAGCTGTGCAGGTCTTTGCCTGCGCATGTATAGT
>QKDV01000259.1 GCA_003251955.1 Methanospirillum hungatei | reverse complement strand
TTCTGGTGTTGAAAGTAATCCGAGAAAAGAAGGGTATGGAAACTTAGTTTATCATATACAGGAATATCATCGTGGAGTTAGTTGAAAGTAACCCGAGAAAAATAAAGTATGGTAACTCATCGAATATTACGCAGTCTTCTCCAACTGCCCGGATTTTTCCTTACAATTCAACTATATATTTAATTTTCTCAACCCCCCCGGATAATCACATATAACCTATTTATCCCCGGTGACATTATCAGATTCTAGCACCATGGATTACAGGGCATATTGAGTTTAGGACCAATCCGGATCACTCTGGAATACTATCCACTAACAACCTGAAGATCACATAGTACTTAATTCTCATGGATCCAATACTCATACTAACAGGGTCATACCCTCGATTATGCCCTGGTGGGGAAGGTATGCTATGGTAAATCAGCATGTATTGTGGAGATCTCTCATCTTCACCATTTTTCTTGGAATAATCCTGCTTTCGGCAGTGGATGCTGCTGAGTCAGGTTCTTCAGCCGATAACTATTCTACGCCGCAGGCAGTGAGTACCGTGGCATCTACGGGCACGCAGGTGGCCTATACCTCCACAGGTGCCGCGTATGTGCCTGGAGAGGTGATTGTAAGGTACAAGAAACCAACGGGCGGGTTCTCAGCACAGAGTGTCATGTCACCCGGACTCATGGAAATGGGTGCAGAGCTGACAGATGATTTCTCTGCTGAAGGTCTGAAAGATATGCAGATGATTCACGTGGGTGAGGATGTCACCGTTCAGGAGGCAGTCACTGAACTACACAATTCATCCTTTGTTGAATATGCAGAGCCCAACTACATCGTGTCCCTGATGCCAAATGAGGAATCAACACCACCAGGACCAGAGTTGATGAGTGCTGAGTCTGTATCAGGCGGACCAAATGATCCACGGTTCAATGAACAGTGGGCACTTTATAACACCGGACAGGATGGAGGCTCCTCCGGGTCAGATATCAATGTAATCCCGGCATGGGCACAGACAACTGGATCTGACTCTATTGTTGTTGCGGTCATTGATACCGGTGTAGATTATACCCATCCGGATCTTGCCCAGAATATCTGGACCAACACAAATGAGATACCTGGAAATGGGATCGATGATGACGGGAACGGGTATATCGACGATGTCCACGGATGGAACTTTGCTTCAAACACCAACGATCCTATGGATGATAACGGTCATGGAACCCATTGTGCCGGAGTGATTGGAGCAGTAGGTAATAATGGCATCGGGATCTCCGGTGTTGATCAGAAGGTTAAGGTAATGCCTCTGAAGGTTCTGGGCAAAGACGGCAACGGAGACATGGCGAGTATATTAAAAGCATTTGCTTATGCACGGAGCATGGGAGCAGATGTCGTCAGTTGTTCATGGGGAGGAACAACCCGCAGTGAGGCCCTCGGTGATGCCATCTCACAGACAAATCTTCCGATTATCTGTGCTGCCGGAAACTCCGGTGTCAATACCGATGTGATCGCCCAGTATCCGTCCTGCTTTGATAATAGTCAGATCATCTCGGTAGCAGCGAGTGATGACAAGGATGGAATCCCGTCCTATTCGAACTATGGTCCATCCTCTGTGGATGTCGCGGCACCGGGAGACTGGATTCTCTCAACATATCCGACTGCTCTCGGCCATGACTACATCAAGATGAAAGGGACCTCTATGGCAACGCCGCAGGTTTCCGGTCTTGCAGCACTCCTTCTCTCTCTCAATTCCGGCCTTTCACCTGATCAGATAAAAAATCTGATCATGAACAATGTTGATCCGGTCTCTGCGTTCTCCGGAAAGGTAGCTTCTGGTGGCAGGATCGATGCTGAGAAGACCCTCAATGCAGCAACCGGCGGGACGCCCACCCAGGTACCAACAGTGATCCCGACAGCAACTCAGACCCCTGTTCCGACTGAGATTCCAACTCAGGTACCGACGGTAATCCCGACAGCAACTCAGACCCCTGTTCCAACCGAGATTCCAACTCAGGTACCAACAGTCATTCCAACGGTAACCCAGCAACCGACAGTTATCCCAACAGTGACCCAGACTCCGGATACGTCAGTTGGTCCTCTACAGGGCCAGTCTAATCCGCCTTTAGATCTCAATAATGACGGAAAGTATGAGGATCTGAATGGTGATGGTGTCTGTAACCAGATCGATGTAGAACTGTACTTCAGACAGATTGAATGGATTGCGTCTCATGAGCCGGTATATGCATTTGACTTTTCAGGAAATGGCAGAATCGACTTTACTGATATTTTAATTCTCAATAAGAGTATCAGATAAGACAATCACAAACCACTTTTTTTACGGAATAAGCATCAGGATACCGACAACGAGCATAAGGCCTGCTAAAAAATACCTGAGTATTCTGGCTGGACACCTGTGTGCATACCTCACTCCTAGTATTGATAGGGGAATCGTGGTTCCAACAAGTAAAGCCCACTGGACAAGGTCAATATATCCGATTGAGTATTGGGGCAGGCCTGTAACGCCAAGCCCATACCAGAGATAGGTGGCTACCGCTCCAGCTGAAGAGAATATCAGGCAGGCTGATGAGGTTCCGACTGCAGAATGGACCGGGTAATGCAGAAGAAGCACCAGAACTGGGACAAGAACCACTCCTCCGCCCACACCAGCAAGGCTGGTGATATTCCCGATACAGAACCCGATAAAGAGTAATATGGAAAGTGATTGTCTGGGAGGGCAGACCATACAATCCTTCACATCCCAGAACATCCTCACTGCCATCAGGGTTACGAGCACGGCAAAAAAAGTCTTCAATACCTGACCCGGAAGAAAGGTTGCGATGGTTCCCCCGGTTGCCGCTCCACAGACCGCCGCAATACCCATCGGGATTGCAGTCTGCCAGTCAACTGCACCTCTTCGATGATGACCAAGTGCTGAAGTCATAACTGTGGGAAGAGTAACTGCAAGCCCGGTTGCAAAGGCAACCCTGATTGCAAGGGTACTGTCAAGTCCGTCGCCTAAAAGCAGCCAGTACTGCACTGGCACCATGATGAAACATCCGCCAACGCCGACCATACCTGATGCAAATCCGGCGATAGATCCGGTGGTTATCAGGGTGAGTATGTAGAGTATAATGTCCATGAATTAACCGGGCTCCGGTATTAGTGAAGAAGTACTCAACAGGTTATCTTTGTCTCTTGACTTATTGCTGTGGTAACCTAGCATAGGTATGATACCAGTTCGCGTCGTTACTATTGGTATGTCCAGGCCAGCTCTGCTGCTCATTGACATGCAGAATGACTTCGTCCTTGATGGAAAACCGCTTCAGGTTACTGGAGCCCATTCAATCAT
>QKDV01000256.1 GCA_003251955.1 Methanospirillum hungatei | reverse complement strand
GGTAAGAATGAACTTGCCAGGTGTTCTGCGTCATTTACGGTTCGATAACGTTAGAATATCCAGAATCTATAAAACCACGAACGGAGAATCAGCTGAGTAATCACTTTCGATGAGATATAGTATCGTTATTCCGGCATATAATGAGGAGAAACGGATCGGGAAGCTTCTGCAGAGCCTCTCTGACCCGCAGGCAGAGTTCATCTTTGTCTGTGACGGGACCGACCGGACTACGGAAGTGATACAGGAGTTCTCATCAGGGCACCCGGATCTCACGGTCCGTTGCCTGAAATATTCACAACGGCTTGGAAAAGGTGGCGGTGTTTACGAAGGGTTCAGGGCAGCAACTGCCCCGCTGATCGGATTCATGGATGCGGATAACTCCACTGAATATTCTGAGATGATCCGCCTGATAGATAGGATCGGGAATTACGCATGTATCATCGGTTCCCGCCACATGCCTGAATCAACAATAGAGATTCACCAGCCACTTACACGCAGGATCCAGAGCAGGATGTTCAACCTCATCATCAGACTGTTATTCGGCCTGCAATTCTACGACACCCAGTGCGGGGCGAAGGTCTTTCGAAAGGACGCAATTGACAGAATTCTTCCGGGTTTACGCGCAAAAGGGTTTGAGTTTGATGTCGAACTTCTTTGGCATCTGAGACGTGCGGGACTTCAGGTTCTGGAAGTACCTGTTGTATGGAATGATACCGGCGACTCCAGACTTCAGACATCAGATGCGTTTTCCATGTTCTCTACCCTTCTTCGTCTACGCTTGGGTATCGGCACCAATGACTGATACTGACGAGATCAGAACTCAGGCTTTCAGACTATTTGAGCAGCAGAATTATTCTGCCTGTCTTGACTTGATCCATTCCACTCCTCCAAGATCAGTCGATACAAGGATCCAGATTCTTGAAGCGATCTGCCTGTACAGCATCGGATCACTTGACGAAGCAGAGGTCTGTCTGCATGATCTTAGGAGAGGAGTCCCTGATTCAGCTGAAGTCTGTTTGTATCTGGGAAAAGTACTGGAACAGAAAGGAGATGAAAGGGCCCGTGCTGAATACGCTGAAGCAGTCAGGCTGAAACCAGATCATCCGGAAGGGATCAGGAGATATGCAATGTTCCTTTCCGGTTCCGGTGATCACCGTGCCGCATTCTGCTTATTCAGAAGGCTGGTCATGCTCACTGATGACCCTGAAGATCTGGCCGGACTCCTAGAGTGTCATTATGCACTAGGTGAGAGCGAGGAAGGGATCGCCAGATTTCAACAGGCGGGATCACCTGTCGAGTGTTTCCGAATATATCTCAACATGCTCCTCGCATCAGAGCAATACCAGGAACTTGTTGAAGAGATCAAGACATCACCACCCAACCGGTATGATCACGACATCACGGCCCTCTATTGTGAGGCCCTAACTTATGTGAATCCAGAACAGGCAGATCAGGAGTTCCTGATCCAGCTCAAAAGGGATCCTTCTTCGGATCTGGCATCCCGATATGTCAGATTTCTCCTCTCTCAAAATTTCATCCGCGAAGCACTTGGAGTCTGGTCAACCTGGCTGGCAAGGAGCGATATTCCTGAGCACCAGTTACAGGGAGCCCCCCTCCTTGAATTGGTATCCGGGCCCGATAAGGCCATTGACCTCTATCTGAAGGTTCTATTCGGGGAAGGGAATAGGGAGATTCCAGATCTCTCAGTGTGGTTCACATCTTTTCGTAATCTGATAATCAGAATTAAAAGCTATGAAGCCGCTCTTGACGAGGTACTTACCTATGTACGGCCTGATTTGCCACCTTACATTATGATAGAGATTGCTCACTGGTGTGAAGAGGCTGGACGGTATGAGGATGCTAAACGTATCTTCCTTCAAGCCTTCAGACTAGATCTAACTGTCGGCGGACTTGCATATGCATCATATCTCGGAATGAATGGTGAGGAAAGGGAACAGAAAAAGATCCTCGGATACATTCTGAAAACAGTACGGAAAACAAAGGATCTTGAGGCTGTTGCAATCGGAATTCTGGCAATGCCTTACCCTGATCCTGATTTAATCTCATCACTGAATCAGCGATTTCAGGAGAGAATTGTACTTCTCTCACAACATGGACGTGAATCATACGCACGTTGCCTCGCTCTTGCCGCTGAACTGGATCTTCAGAAAGGCAGCCCTGACAGGGCTCTTGAGCACTCTCTACAAGGACTGGCTATCGTGCCGGTTGATGCAACCACACTGGCCGAATCACTTTTTGCCCTCCTCGTAGCATCTAAAACTCAGGTTCTTCCTGATTATCTCCCTTCACAGATCTGCCCTACAACAAAAAAACCCGGACCTATAAGTGAAAGCCGGCTCACCCTATCCTGGCTTGACCCGGGTGAAGAGGCAATAGTCGAATACCTTCGCAAACACCGGGTATGTAACGAGATGGATCTCAGAAGAGTGGCAGGAACCCGCAGGGTAGCAGGGCTGATGAACAGAATTATGCGAAAAGCAAACGAGCAGGGAGTTCACCTTGCAGAGAAGGAAGGATACTCAGAGTTTGGGGAGGTGTACCGATATGCAGGCCCCTGACATCTCTGATGTATCAGTCCTTGAAAGCATCGGGATCATCAATGCACTCAGGCGGGGAACAGTACCGGCCCAGGGGCTCGGGCGGTTTGCAGTTGGCCTCTCTACTGAAGAACAGGTTATAGCAGATCAGATGGATCTGGTCGCACTTGGCGGTGCAGATATCAAGTTCATCAGAGGTGAGTACGGAAGTGGTAAGACATTCCTCATCGCACGTGCACTTGAGATCGCACGAAAGAAAGGATTTGTAACAGCTCATGTTGCCATATCCCCAGTCTCTCCGCTTCATAGGCTCAGGTCAATCTATGCACAGATCGCAACCTCCCTCCATGCAGGAGGAGAGCAACAGGCATTCAGATCAATCATCGATGCCTGGCTGCTAGGGATTGAGCAGCGTGTCAGTGCACGGGAAGGAGTGGCCATCCCTGCCGAACGTCTTGAAGAACTCACACTTCGTGAGGTGGAATTCGCCCTCGCTGACATTAGTCTGCTGAATGCCCCGGTTGCCGCTGTGATCAGAACATATTACCTTGCAAACAACGCAACAGACTTCAGGACTGCCCAGGCAGCCATCGGCTGGCTCTGTGGAGATCCCAACATCGGGAGAGACTTAAGACAGAAGGCAGGAATACGCGGAGATATCGGGGACTCATCAATATTTCCTCTGCTGGAGGCATTGCCGGTGTTTGTAACCGGTGCAGGGTACAAAGGGTGCGTGGTTGCCATAGATGAACTGGAGATAACACAGACATTTCCCCGCAACCTCCGCGAACGCGGATTTCAGAACCTGGTAAGAATCATCGATGCGATAGACGGGGGCCTGCTTCCCCGCTGGTATCTCATCTGTGCCGGAACACCCATGTTATATGACGGACCACGAGGGATGAGACCAGTAACCCCCCTGTATGACAGGATAGGGCAGGCTCCAAAGGAAGATGAGTTTTCCAACCCACGTCAGCCGCAGATCCTGCTCAAGCCGTTCAGCCCAGATCGTTTAGAAGAAGTGGCACAGAGGATAGCCGGAGTATACGAAGAGGCATATGGAGAGGTCGACCGAAACAGGATCTCACACAGGTTCATCAGGACAATGGTAAACCGTGTGAGTACTGCATTTGGAGGAAGGATCGATGTCATCCCACGGGTCTTTCTCAAGGAGTTCGTCGATCTTCTCGACAAATGCGATCTGTATCCTGATTATGATCCGATGACTGTGTACCAGACTGACGCACAGGATCTTCAGGAGATACTCACCGATGAAGAAAAGGCAGTGATGCAGATCAGGTTCTGATCAGGTCTCTCTTCTGATGCGGGTTGAAGCTGCGTGGGCGTGAAGCCCTTCAGCGGTTGCCAGCCTCTCAACAACATCACCGATAGCCTCGATACCTTCACGCGAGATTATCTGAACCGTTGCCGTCTTAGTGAAATGGGAGACATTGAGCCCGGAGTAGAGTTTTGCATTTCCTGCGGTGGGAAGTACGTGGTTTGTACCTGATGCATAATCTCCGCAGGCCACAGGAGCATACTGACCGACAAAGATTGAACCCGCATTCCTGACACCCTGCAGAACGGGGAGCGGATCCTGAACCTGAATAGAGAGGTGCTCTGGTGCTATTTTGTCAGATGTTCTGATCGCATCAGCGATGTCATTGACAACCAGGTATCCCGACTGCCCGAGTGCCTGTCTGATGATCTCATGCCTAGGAGCTTCTGTTAAAAGTCGTTCGATCCAGTTACCAACCTGCGCAGGAAGCTGTGGATCAGTAGTTATCAAAACCGATGCAGCCTGGGGATCATGTTCAGACTGGGCAAGAATGTCAGCGGCGATAAAGTCAGGACGTGCCGTGTTGTCTGCAATGATCGCGATCTCGGATGGTCCGGCTGGAAAGTCGATCTCAACTTTTCCTCTGAGCATCATCTTTGCTGCAGTCACATACGCATTCCCGGGCCCGACGATCTTCTGAACCGGGCTAATTGTCCTGGTTCCAAGAGCCATCGCAGCAACAGCCTGAGCCCCGCCGACCGTATAGATGTCTGTTACTCCTGCGATGTCTGCTGCCACAAGGGTCAGCGGGTTTGCAGGAGGAGGAGTGCAGCATATGATCTCCTTCACTCCGGCAACCTGGGCAGGCACAGCACACATCAGAACTGTTGACGGGTATGCCGCGCGGCCTCCCGGAACATACATACCAATCCGCTCCAGAGGGGTTGTCTTGACACCAAGTGTGATGCCATCCTCATTTCCTGATAGCCAGAGATCTTTCTGGCGCTGGAGCTCATGAAAAGTGCTTATTCTCGAGTATGCTTCGGTAAGTGCCTCGATTGTCTCGGGATCGACCGATTCATAGGCAGCATCTATCTCATCTTCGCGGACCCGGAGATGATCAAGCCTCACCTTGTCAAACCGCTCACACAGATCAAAGAGGGCTTCGTCTCCCCTCCCTGCTACCTCATCGATGATATTCTGAACTGCACCGGAGACATCGGTAAGTGTTGCCTGCTGACGGGAAAGCCAGGTATCAAGCGTGAGAGCGGTCCACACCATGCGATATACGTATGATCTGACCGGTAAAAAATGGGTAAGCTATCAGCGGCATTATTCAGAATAGGTAGTCTGCCCAATATTCCATCGCCAGACATAAAACCCAGGTGTGGGGCGTGCAACTTTTCCTTTTAATAGCTCACGCATCATCTTTTCCAGATTCAGGTACAGAAGGACCATCTGTTCAGTGCCGCTCTCGGAC
>QKDV01000297.1 GCA_003251955.1 Methanospirillum hungatei | reverse complement strand
TGTTCATGTGGCTGCTTTGGGCACTGGGAGGGCTGCGCATCAGGACGGGGAATCCCCTCATTCTTCCAGACATGGTGCAGAGTCCACGAACACCACTCTTCATTCACAACTGCCAAAGAGATCCTGGATGCTGCTTCGCAGGGTGAACCTGTTTGTGTGGAGTTCTGTGAAACACTTGCTATGATCAATAGCCGTGGCCTCTCAACTGTTATCGTTGCATACGATCCGGAGATCATCATCCTTGACGGACCTGTGGTGACCGCTCACCGCGAACTTATCGTTGACTCAGCAATCCGTTGCCTGGATCGCTATCTAGAAACACCCAGGATTGTAATCAGTCCTCTGAAGGGAAGTGCTCCCCTGCTTGGGGTTGCAGCAGCAGTATTCTTACATGAGGTCTGATTTTTGCATCTTGTTATGTCACATCTGATGCGGTTCATACAGTCCGTATGTGTAGCAGTAGTTCTCATCCTCATTCTCACTTCTGTTTCGGTAGCCGCTGATGTGCAGACAGGAAAGGTGCTGGTAGCGGTGTATGCTGCGGGAGGAAGTCTTGAGAGTGATTATGGGCTTATAACTGAAGACATCTCCCAGATGGTTGCAGGCGCAGCAAACACTACTCCCGAGACCCTTGAACTCCTGGTCGCTTATGGGGGATCAACCAGACCGGGCTGGCAGGGGATGACCATCGCGAACAGGTCCGGCCTCGCTCATGACCTAGTTGATGGCAGGCTTGGAAATACATCAGATGCAATAGCCAGGTATCCGGATGCGAGCATGGGAAATGCCAGCACAGTCGGTGCATTTCTTTCCACGATTCGTGACAGGTACAACTACGAGCGGGTCTTTCTGATCCTTATCGGGCACGGAGAAGCTTACACCGGCATGCTCTTTGATCAGAACCACAAGGAGGATCCGCTTACAATTGCGGAGCTGGTTGAGGGGATGGAGGCTGGAGGGTTCAACGTGGAGGTTATTGGTCTCGATACCTGCCTGATGAGTACCCTTGAGGTCGCTTCTCACCTGTCAGGATATTCCCGGTACATGATTGCAAGTGAGGAGTCTGAACCTGCAGAAGGCTGGCAGTACGACTCTTTCATATCTGATCTGGTGAAGAATCCCGATACTCCTGTTGGAGATCTTGGACATTCTCTCCTTAAGACATACCTTGCAAACCCTGCACAAGGCAAGACAATCTCTGTCCTTGATCTGGACGAGGCAGGGGTTGTGACCGCAAGTCTTGATCGACTCTCAAAGTTGCTCATTCCAATGCTCGATACCCCTGAAGGATACCGCTCATTAGTTGATGCATTCAATAAAACCCAGCAGTTCGGTCTGACAGCCGAAGGAGTGCTGGACCCGGCAACCATGGATCTTATCGGTTTTGCAGAGGAGGTAAGCAGTATAGATCCGGGCTTTGATTCTCAATCCGGCGATCTGATCGAAGCCACTCAAAAGATGGTCGTCCTGTCAGGACACGACGAACGTGTTCCTGGTGCAAGAGGACTTGCTATCCTCTCACCTGTGCAGATCAATCTGGGTTTTTACCGGTACTATCATGACGATGCGTTCATCACTCCGTCGTGGGATCGATTCCTTGCAAGGTATCTTGAGATCACTGATCTGGTGAATCCTGTACATCCCCTAACTGAAAAAAGCAAAACTATGAGTTAATTACCCTGAGGATCAGGGAGAATCCTGATCAACCTCTGTCCCCTGTTTATCTTCTCTTTCTTGCTAGAAAATACGCAATGGGAACTGCCGCAGTTATCACGATAAGAGGGATTGGTGATTTATTTTGCTGCTGTTTCAGGGTGTCAAGCTTTGCCGTTACCAGGGTCATATTTGCATTGATTGAGAGTGCTCCTTCGTAAGCACGTTCGGCTATAGTCTTCTGACCTGCTGCCCCGAATAGATCTCCCATGTGCTCTCCCATGTGCTCGAGCACCCGTGCATCATCACTTGTTCCGTTCAGGATCGGCTGATATGCCTGCACAGCGTCATTACTTCTTCCCTCACTGATAAGGATGTGTGCCTTTTCATCGATGATCGGAAGTGTTCCACTTGTATTTGCAAGATAGTTGTCAAGGAATTCGATAGCATCGCTGCTGCGGCCTGCCGCTGAAAGTGTCTTAGCTTTCTGAATGATCAAACTTTGATCATCAGGACTTGACATGAGGGCCAGGTCAAGGGATTGCAGGGCTCCGGTGGTGTCTCCCATCTCTGCCTGGTTCCTGCTTTTTCCTTCCCAGACACCCAAGACCTTGGGATCGAGCTGAAGTGCGACCTCGTACGCGGTATCTGCTTCACGGGTCCGGTTCAGGCTTGAGAGAGAATCTGCTTTCCCTACCCAGGCCTGGGCCGACTGTGGCCTCAGCGATATCGCTATCTCGTAGGCTGCTAGTGCCTCACTGTCCCTACCAAGGGCATGAAGTGCACTGCCTTTTCCCGTCCATGTGGCTGGATCAGATCCTGCAAGACCTACGGCCTGTTCATACGCTGCCAATGCCTCGTCGAACCTGCGTTCCTCCATCCAGACATCACCGATACTTGTCCATGTATCAGGGTCTGTCTTATCCAGCCGCAATGCCTGCTGGTATGCCTGGACCGCATCATCGTACCGCTTTTGACTGACGTAGACATGTCCGAGGCTTTTCCATGCCTTCAGGTCAGAGTTGTTCAGTGCTATGGCACCTTTGTAAGCATCTATCGCCTCGTCATATCTCCCGAGATCTGCAAGGGTAAGCCCTTTGTTTGTGTATGCCACTCCGTCTTTCGGATTAAAGGCAAGTGCCATCTCGTAACTCTTCAGGGCGTCGTCAAGAAGCCCGAGATTATACTGGGCATTACCCTTGTTGTACCAGGCTTTGCTGTCCTTGCTGTCGTGTTGTAGTGCAACCTCGTATGACTTGATCGCATCTGCGTACGCACCCTTACTGTACTGGGCATTTCCCTTTGCAAAGATGGCCTCTGCGTTCTCGGGATCCATCTGGATTGCTGCCTCAAACGCCCTGATCGCCTCGTCATACTGCTGAAGGTCTGAGAGGACGTTCCCTTTTGCCATCCATGCCTGTACATCTGACGGGTCAAGCTGGATGGCCACATCGTACGCTGTGTATGCAGAAGTCAGCAGGTTCTTACTGTACAGTGCATTGCCTTTGTTATACCAGTAATCAGGGTTTCGCGGGTCAATACCGATAGCGACCTCATACGCAGCGATAGCCTCATCAGGTTCGCCTAGTTTGAAGAGTGCAACCCCCTTATTGTACCAGGCTGCCGCATTTCCCGGATCAGCCTCGATAGCGCGAGTGAATGCATCTATCGCCTCAGAGTATCTTTCCTGGCTGTAGAGTGCGTTCCCTGTTGTGAACCACTCCTGCGCTGTTGTAGCCCCGAGGGGCTGGACGAGGATTAGCAGGATCAGGAGCACAGCAGGTATTACCCTCATAGAGGAGGCTATCATTTCTTGGACGAGGTTTGGCCCTGACATGTAAATAGTTTCCAATCTCGATAATTGTGAATTCTGAAATTCAGGAATTTCCCTGTTGTGTCTCCATTCTGCGGATTCTTACGAGTGGTGAACGCTTTACCAGAAAATCGCTCATGAAGATCTCAAACCCTTGTCCCCAGCACTCCATCCCCGAAAGTATAGTATACTCATTTTCCATTGCGATCTTCACATGTTTTCCAAGGGCTGTCTGGAAGATCTCCTTTGAGGAGAAGAGGTCCCGGACGGTTCTGAACTTTCGTTCAAGTTCAACCCCGTACTTACCGTCCTTGATGAATGGCCCGGCAAAGATGGCAGAGTTGTTCATGTATTTGTCAAGGAACTTCCGGGCATTTGATGATGAGTTTGCCGGAGGGCCGGCATGGTACCTGACAGCGGGCAGACTGTCTACCAGGAGCTCAAAGAGGATCATCGACCGATCTGGCAGCATTGCTGCATCTGCCCTTGCAACAACGAACTCATGCCGTTCAAGGAGTTCGGTCAGGGTCTGCATACTCTTTCTAAGCTGTGGTACCACGATATCTTCGATGAACGGCGGGGTAGGAAGCGTGATCGCATAGAAGAAGGATCCTCTCCGCGAGAGTTCAGTCTCAACCTCATCGCTGGTCATGATACACACCGGCGGGCGGTAGAAGAACCAGCGGGAGGGTAACTCCAGGTACCCCCTGCAGAGTTCGCTGAACTCGAGCAGTTTTGTGAGTGAGACCGACGCCGATACATTGCGCCTTGGGTCTACCGGATCAATGACCACAAGAGGATCATCAAAATCTTTTGCCTGATGCTGTTCGATATCGATCACGAGCCCCGGACGCCAGTCTGCACCCGCGGTGATTAGGTTTCGAAACCCCCCGTAGTGGAGAGTGAGGAGTTCGCAGAGGTATCCTGCAAACCCCTCGGTCATCTGATCTGATCCATACACTCCCCCGGCCTTTACAAACTGCTTGAGAAGGAGGACATCATCGGTGAACTGCCCGATCCTGGCAGAGATGTACCGGTTATGAAATGGTGTCCGGTCAACTGCGCTCTGTATCCCGGTAGCAGAGGCTACCTTGTAACAGGGGACGAGATCCACATCCATCCCCTTGATTGTGGCATTCACATACGGATGTTCGGCGTACTTCTCCACGATCTGCTCGGCATGACGGGCAGCAATCGCATGTGCAAGAGAGAGCCCCTCGCGTTCGAGTTCCTCACGCGGAAGGTCCGGGTCAAAGAGCATGAAGATGTCGAGATCGCGATCACCTCTGACACAGGTTCTGCGTGCCACCGATCCGACAAGCATCCCTGTTGCCATCCCTCCGGCATTTATCTCACCGATCAGAAGATTGGCAAGGGCATACATCCGATCCAGTTCATCTCCGGTCGGGCGAATCTCTTCCAGAACCTTCTCCTCAAGTG
>QKDV01000065.1 GCA_003251955.1 Methanospirillum hungatei | reverse complement strand
AAAAATTGAAGGGAGATTATATCTCAATGGTTTTCAGGGCTTCGTGAACCATTCTCTTCCATACATCTGATGACTGTTTATAGATCTCCTTTGCCTTTATCAAATCAGGAGTCTCTTCAGTTTTTTCAATCCGCTCGAGAGTCCGGGTTGCAGTATCAAGTATCCAGCAGTCATGCACTTCCTTACTCACTGCAGCCACTGATTCAGCCCTGACTGATACGAGAGTCCGCCCGTCGGGTGCATTGAACACATTGGGCTTTCCAATCACAGCTACGTATGTTTGCTTCGTCTCAACGGTTGGTGTCTCGATAGATGAAATTTGGTGCATTGCCTCTGGCTGATAACTTCCAGCACTTACAAAGAAGAAACCACTTGGATCCTTCACTTTGATCTGGTAGAAGACTGCCTCACCTTCAGACTTTTTCTTGTCAGCAAGGAGGCCCACGAGAAAGACTCTGTTACATCTCTCCCCGGTTGGGAGCAGAACGAAGGTTGGGCTTTTATCCTCACTTCCCTCCTTAAAGTGGTATGATGTCTCCCTGAACTCTGCAGCAAAAACCCGCTTTGCCGGTTCACGCTCGTACCGCTGGAAGGCTGTCTGTTCACTCATGGCTGGTCACCTCTGAACGGTTAAGCAGATCAGCATGACGTTTCGGATCAAAGGAGAGGTACGAACATGAAGATGAGAAGAGTCTGTTCTCGATGACTCTTCCCTGGCAGGAGATATAGCGGCCGAGTAATTTTTCACAGAGATGATAATACACGATCTCAAGCCCGAGTGGATCATTATCAGCCATCTCCTTAGCTCCATCCTGAGTGAGTCCAAGAAGTTTTTCCACACCCTCCTTTGAAATGATCGTATCCCACGTCTGTCGTCCGTTATCTAGCCAGCCTTTGATTCTGAGATCATATTTAAAATCAGGTTGTATCTCATGAATCTGACAGTAGTTCTGCCTTGTCAGAACTCTTCCGCATCCTTCAACCGGACACCGCTTGATAAGACCTGAACCTGGAGAAATATGGACCAGTGCACCGATAACCTCATCACCTGAAGCTTTCACTTCAATGGCTCCTGAGTCATCTGCAATGCATGATGCTCCATTGAGGGTCAGGGATGGGCGTCCGTTGTACTCATCTGCTGCAGCATACTGGATAGTATAGATTTTCCCGGGAGTCAGTCGTTCAGCCGTATCATCCTTCCAGGTGACAAACCTGATCGTTCCTGTCTCATCACCGAGTATTCCTGACTGAAGGATCCGCTCACTTGTGCTTTCATACTCCTGAACCACTTTTACATGCAGACAGACAATCCCGGGTTTTATCTCTGCAACCTGTGTGATTGCAGGCTCAAGACTCTGATCTCCCGGAAGAGGCGTTACTTTTGTACCAGAACTCAGCTGCAGGTTCATTGCTCCGCGATAGAGATCAGCAATCGCTAACTCAAGCCGGTACCAGCCGCCTGCCTGGATATCAGCAACCTGTTCTCCCTGTCTTATGGTAAACCTGATGGCCCCGGTGTTATCTGCAATAACTCCTGCTGCCATGACTGCGCCTTCTGAATGGGGAGTATAGGAAACGACTTTTCCTTCGAGGCTAACAAGTCCTGGTTGTAACTGTGCAACCGGTGATACTGCGATCTGTGGAACAGTCTCACCGGAGAGTGGTGTTACAGTTGTTCCCGATGTGACCTTGATATTTTTTTGTGAATTGTACTCATCGATGACTGCTGATTCCAGGCGGTACCATCCCCCGGCCTGTAGAAGTGGGGCATGAGCGTTTGCCCACACGGTCAGCCTCATGACTCCTGACTGGTGTGCAAATATTCCTGTCTGGGCTATTGAAGCAGTCCGGGGTGGGAAAAGAACTGTGACCATTCCTTCGAGAGTTGCCGTTTCCGGTGCTGATCGTTCTTGAAGAGGGCTGACGTTTATTGCCGCTGCATCATCCGGAAGGCAGGTTGCCCCGTTCAGGGTGAGTGATAATCTTCCGTTGAACTCATCTGCAGATGCGTAATAGATAGTATAAGCCATCCCTGGTGAAAGCCGCTCTGCAGACTCATCCTTCCAGGTTACAAACCTGATTGTCCCGCTCTCATCGCCGAGAATTCCTGACTGGAACATCCGGTCACTCGAACTTGAATACTCCTGAAGCAGTTTCACCCGCACGCAGACAACTCCCGGTTTTATTCCTGCAACCGGTGATATTGCCGGACGAAGGCTACGATCATCTGATATCTGATTAATCCTGGTACCTGCATTGAACTGCAGGTTCATTGCCCCACGATAGAGATCTGCAACCGCGTATTCGATATGGTACCACCCCCCTTCTTCGATATCAGGGGTAGTATCGCCTCTTCTGATTGTGAACCTGATCGCTCCGGTTCCGTCAGCGATAACACCTGCTATGTGCACCGGGCCGTCAGCCCGTTTTGTGTATGATACGACTTTTCCTTCCAGGCTGACTACACCGCGTTTGAGATCTGCAATAGAAGTTGTCTCAATATTGGGTAGATTATCATGCTGTATCGGGAAGATTGCAGTCCCTGAATGAACCTGAAAACCTGGCTGGTTATTAAATTCGTCAACTGCAGCAGACTCGAACCGGTACCACTCCCCGAGTTCTAATGCCGGGGCCTGTGCCTTGGCCCAGACTGTGAATCTGATACTGCCTGATTGATCCGCAAGAATGCCGCTCTGTGCAACAGATGGGGATCGTGACTCAAAGAGGACAGTCACTATACCCTCTATTGTAGCCCAGTCTCCTATCTTGAGCTCTGCAATAGGTGTTGCATCCGGTGCATCAGATGCTGGTATTGCGGTATGGATTTGTTCGTCAAGGCCAAACTCGCGTGAGTAATCACTCACGATAGAACGTTCAGCTTCATCTTCTGGAACACCGAACTCGTTGATCATTCTGGCGAGTTTCTCTTCGATCTTTGCCGGTTCGATCTGATGACCCAGCGCAGCAAACTTTTCGGAGAT
>QKDV01000201.1 GCA_003251955.1 Methanospirillum hungatei | reverse complement strand
ACTCAGACAAACTTACTCCTCTTCAGGTTACGTAGTGACTCTTCTAACATATGTCTGACTCCTTCAAGGATCGGATCTCCATGACCTGGGTAAACCTCCTTCACTTCATATGAGCATAGTCGCTCAAAAACCGTGAGAAAAGCAGGGTTGTATACACCATCGTCTGTGTATATTCGGATAGGGATGTCTCCTGAAAAGAGAACACCTTCGTCATGGCAGAAATAACAGATTGAATCCTCACTATGGGTTTGTCCCCATATCACCTCACACTCATGATCTCCTATTTGAATCATCTGTTTATCCTGCAAGGGTATTATCCCGTTAACCCGGCTCTCCGGATGGGCATAAACCGGAACAGGGTATCTGTCAAGAATCTCATGGAGGAGTCCGGCATGATCAAAGTGGGAATGGGTGAGGAAGATCTGATCAACTGGTTTTTTTCCGATCCCTGTCCGTATTGTTCTGAGTTCACCAAGTATACTCACATCACGACCTACATCGATAAGACTGCTTAGGTCGCTCAGATGCAGATAATCTCCGGTGATATGATACACATTTGAAGTGTACTCGGTGCTCTGACCGGTCAGGTTACGAATATGCATATTACTTCCCGATCTTCCTGAATATCTGTGCGTTCATGACGATCTGTTCAAACTTCCCGTTCAGTTCATCTGGTAACTTCTGAGTGTGCTCATGAAGCATAAAACCCCCTTCTTCAAGGGCATTGTAGAACATCGTCCAGACTTTCATCCTCTCTTCTGCTGAAAAGTGAAGGAGGACATTTTTACATATTATCAGATGTACTCCCGATCGTATCGGTTCAAAGGAGAGGAGATCATGCTTCTGGAATTCGACAGATCCTTTGATCTCCTCCGAAATGATACGCTGGGAGGGATCATCCGGTGCGGGAGTAAAATATCGTGCCAGGATATCTTCTGGAATTCGCTCCAGGTCTTTTAACGGATATTTTCCCTCAGTAATAATTTTTCCATAATTTCCGTACTGATCCAGATCTGTTGCATATATCTTTACATTTCTGAACAGGTAGGGTCCGATGATCTCACGGAAGATTATCGCAAAGGTATAGGGCTCCTGACCCATTGCACATCCTGCGCTCCAGATTGTTATTCGTGTTCTGCTCTGAATATATGGATGAAAGTGTTCTATCGCCAGACGGAGGGTCTGGGCATCTCTGAAAAAGAATGTAAATGCCATGTGTTCTCTGCGTGAACAGCCTCTTTTGATGCTACAATCTTTGTTCTATTTGTATTGATCAGTGTTTATATGATATCTATGGCTGCTTTGTTAATGTGTAATCACTAGTACACGTCTCGTGAGACTTCGATGTACCCGTTGTTCAAAATATTCACAGATGGTGAAGTACTCTGCAACAAGCGGTCTGATATCCCGGTGAGTTACGATCACTGAACGCATATCTGGTTTTGTGACCCTTCGTATCTCTCCAAGGGCGCTCTGGTATAGATCCTCTAGTTCTGAGCCGATAATGAAAACTGATTGCCCGTATGGCAGATCTGATACAACATGATCTATAGAGTTGTCAGGAAACGGGAGATACCTGACATCAGCAATGGCTGCCTTTGATCCAGGCAGATTGAGACGGGTTCCCTGAATCATGAAAGGATCAGCATCAGTCCCCACTGCATTACACCCGATAAGTTTAGCCTCTATCTGGGTGCCCCCTGTTCCACAAAAGGGATCAAGGACTGTTTCGCCCGGCATTGCATGGGCGAGGTTAACAAGTGATCGTATCATCCGTGGCATCATTACCCCGGGATGGAAGAACTCTCTGTTACCAGGTTTTCGCTCGTGATATGGACCCCGGTCAAGTTCCCAGAGGACTTCTCCAAAATAGATCCGGTCTCCAGAAGCGATTGCACGAAAGACTTTCTCTGGAGCTGATACTGATACCGGCCCTTCGATATATGTTCCAATAAGTCTCTCCATCTGGGTCGTCGAGAGGCTCATCTCTGATCCCTCCATCTTTTTCACTCTTCCACAGAATGGGAGATCAGAAATCAATGAGAGTTCGGTCAGCATCCTAGTGAATGACTCCTCGTCTGCTGAGCACTCTCCCAGATATTTCATAACCCGGTGGGTGTATGCCAGCCGCTGGACAGATTCCGGATCTGGTATCTCAGCAATAGCAACCTGAAGCCTGTGATCAGAGACAATACCCAGGCAGGAGATTTCGGCCCTGGGTATATCCGGATGTTCACCCCAGAGCTCAAAGATCAGTTTCACTGTCTAGTGTTGACCGTGATTGCATAAAAGATATGGAATATCAGAAGATATCGGTGAATTATGATGCAAGGGCTGTGTTGATCTTTTCATTCAGGCTCTCCTGTGTGAAAGGTTTGACTATGTACCCCTTTGCACCTGAAGAGATTGCTTCCTGCACATGATGAGATTGTTCTGATGCCGTGCACATGATAATCCTGGCATCACTCTTTAACTCTTTAATCTTTTTCAAAACAGCAAGCCCGTCCATATCGGGCATCAGGATATCCAGAATGACCAGATCGGGAGAGAGGCGTAAAAATAGATCAATTGCCTCCTCTCCGGTCTCTGCCTCACCAATTACCTCATGCCCTCCTTTTTTTGCCATGATGCCTATCAATCTGCGCATATATGCTGCATCATCAACAAGCAGGAGACTGCCCATAATATGTAATTTACGCCTAAATCCAATTAAGGGTTTTCATAAAGAGATTGGAGGAGGCATTCAGCCACCTTGTGTCTTACAGTTAACTTCCCAGGATTGACTCAAAGAATCCTTTCTTTTCTCCATTCCCTTTTTGGTTATGCCCTTCAAGTGCGAGGAGTTTCTCGTACAACTCCCTAACCTCACCATGAACATTTTTCGGGATAATAACCTCTACAAGTACCAGGAGATCTCCATGTCTGCCACGTCGCCTGATCCCTTCTCCTGAAACTCTGAGACGTTTTCCTCCCTGTGTTCCTGCAGG
>QKDV01000262.1 GCA_003251955.1 Methanospirillum hungatei | reverse complement strand
CACCACATCCATAATTACACCGCCCTTCTGCATGGATGCGAATCCGCGTTTGATCAGTTCAGTGCCGTACCGAAGCTCTTCGAGTTTCATTCCTTATAGATTGGGCAGAAGATTCCATAAAACTGATGCAGATACGCCAACTATTGCGAAGAGCAGGGTTGCTCCCCTGACTGCCCTTATTATTTCAGGACCTCCTGACCTGAGAGATTGTTCAGGATCGCCTATCCGGTACTTTCCCGGTTTCTCAAACATGACACCTGTCCCCCCTGCGATCAGGGACATCGGAATTCCCCCATTGAACCCGGGCCGAAGCCTGCGATCACGCCTGAAGATCCGGATTGCAGGGCCGGTCCTCTTTTTGAAAAAGAAGTAGACAATGAGCAACAGCCCGGTTATCCTGGCCGGGATGAATGAGAGGATATCATCCATACGGGCTGAGAACCACCCGATGCGGGCTCGTTCATCAGTGTACCCGAGCATTGCGTCCATGGTGTTAGCTGCCCGGTAGCATGCAGCTCCCGGCAGTCCAAATATCATGAAGTAAAAGAGCGGGGCGATGATACTGTCGTTCAGGTTCTCTGCAACCGATTCATATGCAGCAGAAAGGATCTGCTCATCGGTAAGGGCGCTGGTATCACGCGAGACCAGCATCTGCACCTTCTCTCTGCCAGCATCCGGGCTGGTTGCTGCAGCAACCGCTGCAGCGTGTTCTTCAAGCGATCTGACGGCAAAACAGACCTTGAGCAGAAAGGGTCCAAAAGAAAGCATCAGGTACCAGGGGGCATACTGGGAAAAGATGAAAAACGGCGCAGTGAAGATGACGGTTGTTACAATCCAGAAAATTACTCCGGCTAAACGCTGCAGGGAAGAGTTCCATTGCGAGGGCTTCCCCCACCAGCCGATAAATCCTCCAATCATTGCTACCGGATGAAACCGGGAGTGGGGATCCCCCAGGGCCCGATCCACAACCAGGGAGAGGATCAGGACTAGCGGGGAAAGCATGAAAAATCAGATATTTTGTGGGAGGAGGTTGGGGATACCCTCCTCTATCGGGTATGTTACCGAGCATGCATGGCAGATGAGAGAGCCGGTGAGGATCTCCACATCATTCTCTTCTTTTACAACCAGTTCCAGATCTCCCTTGCAGACCGGACAACAGAGGATATCATAGAGTTCGCGTTTCATGCGAGTTCATCCCTGAGGTCAATAATCTGGCTCATTTCAGGGCCGGTGGAGATGAGGGTCACCGGGCAGCGGGTGTCTTCCTCGACCTGTTTCAAAAAGTCCTTTACAGGCTTTGAGAGCTGGGAGTAATCGGTAGCGCCAAAGCAGGAGCTGTCGATATGATCAACACCGGTGATGGCTACCTGGGTGCAGCCGTTGATCATGGATGCATACCGTGCCATCTTGCCATCCCAGTTACCAATCCGGCGTTCACGTCCGGTAACTGTTCCAAACTCCTGGATACCAAGATCATGTGCCTGATTGCTCGACATCTCAGTATCGAAAGGACCTTCACCAACACGAGTTGGGAAAGCCTTGAAGACAACGATCACATCATCAATCCTCGTCGGGCCGACTCCATTGTCTGCTGCCATCTGGGATGCCGAGGTATCCTTGGAGGTAACATATGGATAGTGTCCATAGTAGAGAGAGATTCCAAAGCCCTGCGTTCCTTCAAGCACGACATTCTCACCAGCATCAAGAGCTGTATTGATCTCTGTCGGAACATCGGTCAGGTACGGCTTCATCTCTGGCAGATCACGTGCCAGTTTTGCCACCCGCATGACCCGGTCTCTGTTCGCCGGACCGCATCCGGTCCCTGTTGATCCCACTTTTTTCGAGAGGTGAACATTACTCTTGTCCTCCTCGATGTGGTTGGTATCAATAATGGCACAGCGTTCATCGACAAAGATCCTGTCCTTAACATCAAGAACTTCGACCTCATGGGCAAACACACGGGGATCCACGAGGACGCCGGTTCCGATCATGAGCTTGGCATCAGGGAAGACGAATCCTGATGGACACATCCGCACGCCGAACTTCTTTTCACCCACCATAACCGTATGTCCGGCGTTCGGGCCAACGCCTCCACGTGATATAATAGTAGGTTTATCTTTGTGAGCGACGTGGGAGACGATCTTCCCCTTCCCTTCGTCACCAAAGTTGCCGCCCACGATGATGGTACAACTCATCCAACAGGATAGATGAGTGACGATAAGAAATATAATCTCCCTTCTGTGGATCAGGGACTCTTCTCAGGATAAAGAATAGAGAGATGCTGAAAAATCAGAGGTTCTGGATGAATTCACCCATCCTGGTGACAGCCTCAGAGAGATCATTTCGTGAGACCGCGTAGGCACATCGCACATGCCCTTCACCTGCGGTTCCGAAAACACTTCCAGGCACAACGGCAACACCCGCCTTAGTGATAAGCTGCTCTGCAAACTCCTGATCTGAGAGGCCTGTATGTTTCACTGAGGGGAAGGCGTAAAATGCACCTTCAGGAAGGTGGCAGGGAAGACCTATCCGGTTGAGGCCATCAACAAAGAGATTACGACGCATGTGATACTCTCTGACCATCTGTTCCATCGGCTCCTGTCCATGCCGGAGGGCTTCGATTGCCCCGTACTGGGCCATCGTCGGGGCAGACAACATGATGTACTGATGGATCTTTAGTGCTGCAGCAGTGATCTCTTTTGGAGCACAGAAGTACCCGAGTCTCCAGCCCGTCATCGCATATGCCTTGGAGAATCCTGAAAGTGTGACGGTTCTTTCCCAGAGATCGTCAACAGATGCAACAGCACAATGTTTCCCTCCATAGGTGAGCTCTGCATACACCTCGTCTGAAAGAATCAGGAGATCATGATCGATCGCAACATCAGCAATGCCCTTGATATCCTCCCTTCTCATCACTGCACCGGAGGGATTATTCGGGAAGTTAAGGATGAGTACCTTTGATTTGGGAGTGATATGCTCCATGAGCAGATCTGGGGT
>QKDV01000059.1 GCA_003251955.1 Methanospirillum hungatei | reverse complement strand
TACCATCGAATGGTAGGAAAGAACGGTGTATCAGTTAGTACTGCCGGAGGATCGGGAACTGCTGATATAACTCGATATCTGAAAAATACGCTTTCTCTGATGGGTGTCCATGTCGCCGGGATATCATCGACTAATCTATCCGAAGGACTGGATGCGTTCAACAATGCAATAACGGAGACAATCTTTGCATAGCCTTTGACGAAGCGATATTAGATAGGCGTGTGTCTACTGATCAAAAGGCTGGTCATGATGAGATGATGAACCTGATACGGGAGTTTGTAAGCCTCAAATCTGACAAATGAATATATGAATTTGGATATTTTAGGGCAAAAAAAGTGGTTATGATCAGGCAGTTTTGATATGAGCAACATCTTCCAGCCCGAGCATCTCGATGGCCATCTCTTTCATCCTGAACTTTTGGATCTTTCCAGTCACGCTCATTGGGACCGAGTCAACAAAGGAGATATGTCTGGGTATCTTGTATCTGGCGATCCTACCGGTGCAGTAATCGCGAACCTCCTGTTCGGTCATGGTGGTATCTTTTTCAAGTACGATCCAAGCCATTAGTTCTTCGCCGTATTTTTCATCAGGTACGCCGATCACATAAACATCAGCGATCTTTTTGTGCTGATGCAGGAACTCCTCTATCTCACGTGGGTAGATGTTCTCACCACCGCGGATTACCATATCCTTGAGCCGTCCTTCGATGTGGACAAACATTTCCTTGTCAAATGATCCAAGGTCCCCGGTGTGTATCCACCCATTATCATCTTTGGTCTGCCGGGTTGCAGTCGGGTTGTTGTAGTAACACCTCATTGCCATGTATCCCCTGGCACAGATCTCACCGATCTCTCCCATCGGTACGATTTTTTTGGTTTCCGCATCAATGATCTTGAGCTCGGTGTGGGGAAAGACACGTCCGACTGTTGTGACTCGTTTCTCAAGGGGATCCTTTGTCGTGGTCATGGTCACGCCAGGTGAGGTCTCTGTCTGACCGTACACAATGACTACCTCTGACATGTGCATCTTGGTGGCCACTTCCTTCATTACCTCAATTGGGCATGGAGACCCTGCCATAATTCCGGTTCTGAGGGATCGTAAATCATACTTTGCGAAATCGGGATGCCGCAGTTCTGCGATGAACATCGTTGGTACCCCATGAACTGCTGTACATCGTTCGGCTTCGATCGTCTTGAGTACCGCTTCAGGATCAAACGTCGGAGCAGGAATGACCATTGTTGCTCCGTTTGTCGTGCATGCCATATTGGAGAGGACCATTCCGAAACAGTGGTAGAATGGAACAGGGATGCAGAGCCGGTCTTTTTCCGTAAAGCCCATTCCCTTCCCGATCATGTATCCGTTGTTCATCACGCCATGATGGGTGAGGACCACTCCCTTTGGGTATCCGGTTGTTCCTGATGTATACTGGATATTGATTGGATCGTCGAAGGTTAGGGATTCTGCACGTTCCTGCAGTTCTTCCGGGCTGATTGATTCTCCGCGACTGAGCAGGTCACTCCAGCTGTACAAGCCGTTGTAGGGGATCTCTCCCATGAAGATTATGGTCTTGAGGAAGGGGAACTTTTCAGACATAAGTCGTCCCGGGCGTGACTCGTATGCCTCCGGGCAGGCTTCATAGAACATTCCAACGTAATCGGATGTTTTAAACCGGCCCTGGAGAATGAGTAGTTTTATCTCAGACTGTTTCAGGCAATATTCAAGTTCAAACGTCCGGTATGACGGGTTGATGTTCACCATGATCGCCCCGATCTTGGCTGTAGCGAACTGGACCATCGTCCACTCGGCGTAGTTCATCGCCCAGATGCCGACCCTGTCACCTTTATTGATATCCATTGCCATAAGGCCGCGGGCAATCCGGTCAACCTCATCTCTGAACTGACTATAGGTGAGACGAATATCCTGGAATGGTGCCACTAGTGCCTCAACATCTGGTTGTCTGGCACAGACCTGATCCAGCATCTCTCCTATGGTTGCTCCCATGAGCGGGAAGTCGGAAGTTCCGCATGAGTAACTCAGCTCAAGCGCTTTTTGCTCAGCCATTACTTAGTACTAAACTGTGTGAAGATTTATCTCTCGCGCAGGGGTGGACAGTAATGATGGATCATAAGTCTTAAGTGAGTTGATGATTTACCTATACGAGCACAAGGGGTCGTGGCCTAGTCCGGCATGGCGACAGGCTCCAGCGGTCTTTGTATTCCGGCAGATGATGACAAATGGGTCTTCTGATTCAGTGATGATCCGTTGGAGCACTGATGCTTGGGAGCATAACGGAGAGACCTGTCGATCGTGAGTTCAAATCTCACCGACCCCACGTTTTTAGAGAATTATCTTAGATTTTTGTCTTCTTCTTGTTGTCCTGCAATTAATTCGAGAATTTATTCTGGCGACAGGTGTCTTATAGATCATTCGCCGATATATACGCGGAAGGAATACAGATGTATCTCATAGGCGAAGCACTCATTGGTGACGGTGCTGAACTGGCCCACATCGACCTTATTATCGGTGATAAGAACGGCCCGGTCGGTACAGCGTTTGCCAACTCACTTTCTCAGTTGTCAGCAGGACACACCCCGCTCCTCGCGGTTGTCAGACCTAACCTGCTTACCAAGCCCGCAACACTGGTCATTCCGAAGGTGACCCTGAAGTCGGGTGCCCAGGTGACTCAGATGTTCGGACCAGTGCAGGCAGCAGTTGCCAAGGCAGTTGCAGACTGTGTTGAGGAAGGTGTCTTCGCCGGGCAGGATCTCAATGATCTTGTAATCCTGGCAAGTGCTTTTCTGAGTCCTGAAGCAAAAGACTACAACCGGATTTACCGGTTCAACGCTTGCTCTGAACCGTGCTTTTGAACAGTTCCCAGATGAGAAGACCCTTATTCATGAGAAGGACCGGGCTGCCCATGCAGTCATGGGATTCAAGGTTCCACGGCTCTGGGATCCACCATACCTTCAGGTCGCCCTTGATATCGTCGATCTTGGAAAGCTCAGATCGGTCCTTTCATCATTGCCTGAAAATGATCACCTGATCATCGAAGCCGGAACACCTCTCATCAAGAAGTTCGGACTCAATGTCCTTAACGAGATAAGAGCCATTAAGCCGAACTCCTTCATCGTCGCTGACATGAAGATCCTTGACACAGGAAACCTTGAGGCAAGGATGGCAGCCGATGCATCTGCTGATGCAGTTGTGATGTCTGGTCTTGCTCCGGCAAGCACCATTGAAAAGGCTATTTCTGAAGCACGTAAGACCGGTATCTACTCAGTTATTGACATGCTC
>QKDV01000296.1 GCA_003251955.1 Methanospirillum hungatei | reverse complement strand
CTTCCGAGGTAAAAAAGGGCAGCAAGCATAACCGGTCCGGTACTGCCGATAAAATATTTTGTCATCGGCGCACAACTGCCGAAAAGGACTGCTGATAGTATCGCGTAAATGAGGGGAGTGCGATCTGAAGAGAGTAACGTCACATTATCTCCATCAGGGATGATCTTTCGATCATCCCATATTTACCCAGACCCTGCCTGCTTTATTGAGAGTGAAATCCGTCTCCTTTGACCGTCAATTCCGATGACCTTCACCCTGACTCGCTGGTGGATTGTGACGACATCTGCCGGATCCTGAACATAATGGTCAGCAAGCTCGCTGATATGAACGAGACCGCTCTCGGATAATCCGATGTTGACAAAGGCACCAAACTTTGTTACATTTGTTACAACACCGTCGAGCATCATCCCTTCTTTTAGATCATCGAATGTACTTACCTGATCTGCATAAACAGGAGACTCAAAAATTCCTCTGGGATCTCTTCCCGGGCGGATCAATTCCTCGCAGATATCATGCAATGTAGGAATACCGCAGGTCTCAGAGACAAACGATTCAGGATTGATCTGTCTGACCAGTGATTCATTCCCGATAAGATCCACAGGTCGTGCACTGATGCTTGATGCCATCTCTTCTACAAGAGTATACCGCTCAGGATGGACTCCGGTATTATCGAGCGGGTTATCTCCATCACGTATGCGAAGAAACCCTGCGGCCTGTTCATAGGTCTTCTCGCCAATCCCTTTCACCAGCCTGAGCTTTTCACGGCTAGTAAAAGGTCCGTTCTTTTCGCGGTGTTTTACGATCTCATTTGCAAGCCGCAAATTAAGACCAGAAACATAGGATAAAAGCGAAGGAGAAGCAGAGTTGAGATCAATACCAACCTCGTTCACCACCGATTTTACAACCTCTTCGAGCCGTGCCTTGAGCATATCAGGATCGATATCATGCTGATACTGCCCGACACCGATGGATCGTGGCTCTATCTTTACCATTTCTGCAAGGGGATCCTGCAGCCTCCTGCCGATAGAGACAGCACCTCTCATGGTCACATCCATCTCTGGTAGTTCTGCTCTTCCAAGCTCTGATGCAGAGTAGATTGAAGCACCCTGCTCATATACCGAGACCACAGCAATCTCTTCAGAAAAACCAAGGTTTCTGATAAATTGCCAGGTCTCCCTGCCTGCAGTTCCATCACCTACTGCAATAACCTGAACCTGATGCCTCGAGACCAGATCACGAATTATCTTCGAGGAACCTGATGGATCAGGTCTCGGATCGTGGGGAAATATTGTAGCAGTCTCCAGAGGAAGTCCTTCTGCATTGAGTACAACAATCTTGCACCCAGTACGAAACCCGGGATCTATTGCCAGCACCCGCTTTGAACCAAGAGGGGGTGAGCGAAGTAGTGCACGAAGGTTTGAAGCAAAAACCCGGGCTGCTTCTTCATCAGCACGCTCTTTCAGTTCATTTCTGAGTTCACGCTCAAGAGAAGGAGCAATCAGACGATGATACCCATCAGTCAGAGCATCCTTGACACATTCAGTTGCCGGCCCGGATCCGGAGAGATATTTTTCCGCAATGAGGTTAATTCCGGCTTTTGGTTCAGGTCCGATCTTTGCAGACAACAGGCCTTCTTCTTCGCCCCTGAAGATGGCAAGGATCCGGTGGGATGGAATTGAACCTGCTGACTCGGATGTTCCCACATACTCTCTCCACTTTCCTGCATCACCACCGGTTCCCCGTGCAGCAGAAACATCCAGACGGGAGGATTTGTGATAAACCTCCCTTACCTTCTGCCTTACCTCCGGGTTTTCGCTCACTTCACCTGCAATAATATCTTCAGCACCGGAAAGTGCAGCCTGTGCTGTCGGAACTTCAAGATCGGGATTTATGAATCGTGCTGCTTCCACGAGGGGATCTATTCGTGTATGCTGGCTGAGAAGGATATCTGCAAGAGGTTGCAGTCCTTGTTCACGTGCCCGGTCAGCTCTTGTTTTTCGTCGTGGCTTATACGGAAGGTAGAGATCCTCAAGTTCAGCAAGGGTTCCGGCGTGCAGAATATTCTGCTCCAATTCAGGAGTGAGATGTCCAGCCTCGGATATTTTTGTTAAAATGACGTCCCTGCGTTCTTCGAGCTTTCGAATCCTCTCCAGGTGAGTTGCCAGTGAGAAGATTACCGCGTCATCCAGTGAACCGGTTGCCTCTTTGCGGTATCGTGCTATGAAAGGGATGGTTGCACCGCTGTCAAGCAGATCAATACACGCGGCAGCCTGTCTCACTGGAATTCCAAGTGCTGCTCCGACCAGTTCGTGTATACGCCAGGTATGGTGAACTGACTGAGATACTTCTCTTACTTCTCCCATCTTACTGCCTGATAATTCTATACAAATAGGAAGGCAACCCAGAAAACAGATCGGTAAAAAAAAGAGAAATTGTTCAGAAGTTTATTCCAGATTATATTTCTGAACCAGGGCCTGCCAGTCAGGAGATGCCATGAGATGGTCAAGGCCTGTGTTCAGTTTTTGAAGCAGTTCTGTGTCTGCTTTGCGGACTGCTATTCCAAACTGCTCATTCGTGTCAATCATACCGATCTTCTGGACTGGTTTCCCTGCGATGATATCATTCATAACAGTGCTGTCATAGATGACTGCATCGGTTCTGCCAGCGATGAGATCTTCTACTGCAAGCGGTGTATTGTCATACTGCTTGAGGTTATCAGCAGACATGAGGCTTGTATTTACTAAATTATCTTCAACCCAGATGGCTGCAGTACAACCCCTCTGTGTACCGATCTTAGCCTTTCCACTCTTTACCTGGTCCAGAGTGATCGGTGATCCGTCTTTGGTTACAACCATCTGGTTCACAGTCCAGTAAGGCTCGCTGAAGTTAACCTTCTCTTTCCGTTCATCAGTGATGGTCATTCCTGCATAGACCATATCAATCTTGTTTGCATTTAGGGCAGGAATAATGCCATCCCATGCGATTGCCTGGAATTCAGGTTCAAATCCCTGATC
>QKDV01000003.1 GCA_003251955.1 Methanospirillum hungatei | reverse complement strand
AATTGACTTTTCATATCTGATCTTCTCTCTAAACTCATGCCTGGAGAGAACCTTATACACAACTGCATCAACATCAATAAATTCAGGAGGTTCTACCCCGATTCCCTGGTAATCGCGGGTAAAATCAGCGAGATGCTTGATATTAGCAGCCAGAGTCTGCTCTTTTGTAATCAACAATCTGGCATCCTCATCTTCCGCAAGTTCTAATTGAATATCCAGATACCCCATCAGACCGGTCAGCTGGTTCATTATATCATGTCTGATGATCCCGTTGAGCAGGTTGAGTTTGGCATTTGCACCTCTGGCGGCTTGTTCAGCACGGACAATAGTATCCATCTCCCTGGTGGATGCCATCATCACACTGAACGTATCATCTGATCTGAATGTTGAGGTGAATACCGATTCAACCCAGCGGTACTCACCCAGGTTATTTTTTAACCGGTAGCGTATCCGGCATACCCCGGGACTTGAAAGAAGCGGCTCATAGCAGGATTTTACCCGGGACATATCCTCAGGATGGATATAGTTCAAAAGGGAAGTCCCATTAAGTTCACTCGGGCGATACCCGAAGAGAGATAATGACGACGGCGTCGCTGATCCAAAGGTCAAATCCTGATCATGCCGCGAGATTACATCAGGGCTATCGCCATGACACAGATGAATAGACTCAGACACACCACCAAGAGTGATCTTATCTCCCCAGGTAACTGATACAGTACTATCAGACAGACGGGTCACAACAACCCGAATATCATGCCCTTTCCGTCCATATTGAACATATCCAGAATGGATATCACCCGGACGTACAACCTGATCAATGAGGCCCCGTATTTCATCGACAGAGGAAAGAGGAAGAAGAAGATCGAGTGACTCGGGAATGGCAGAATCTGATTCCTGGCTCGGGATGATCCCGACGATCGTAAGTGTTCCCATTTCATCAGGAAGAACCTGAAAGATGGTACCTGCCACTGGGATATCATTCGGATGCAGGACTGACTTTTCAATCGTCTGATTTTTCATACCTGATCACCAGTCTGTAAAAGATGGATGGTTTAAAGCCCAATGGATCATAATTAGGATCTAGCTACTACCCCAGGGTTAATAAAATTCCTGAGTCGCATACCAGTATTCACCATTATAACTGAGCCCAACACCTATCCTGTCTGAAAGGGGATCAAGAATATTTGCACGATGCCCCGGGCTTTTCATCCATCCGGTCATGATTCCTGTTGCAATGGACTCAGGGTCGGTTGGATTTACGTATCCGTAGGTTGCAACATTGCCAGTACCAATATATGCAATGTTCTCTGAAACCCCGATCCTCTCTCCTCCTTCTATCTCCTTCACAGTATTGTACCCGGCTGCACTGGCACGATCAGACTGGTCGTGCCCATCAGGATCGGTATGACTGAAGAACTTCTGGGCAGCCATCCGGTCAGCATATGTAGCAGCGAGACTGGCAAGGTCGTCGTCCCAGATAAGCGGAGAGACACCATTTGCCTGTCTGACTTCATTGGTCATGGAAAAGAGAATCCGGGCAGTTTCACTCTTCAGTGTATCAGTATCAGGAAGTGGCCGTGTCTGGACCCTGACAGGAGCAGTCAGGAGAGCCGTATTATCGAGAAGATGCTGCTCATCTCCTTCATGATCCTCAACATAGGCAAAAAGACGGTAACTGCCCGGAGAAACGGATACAGGAATGGTATCAAGTGAGGTGAGTTTCACAGACGCTCCGGGTGCAAGCAGATCACCGGTTGTCACCTGGATAAAGGTATCATTCTTAGAGAGGTGATCATCTGAAGAGAGGTAAAATCCCACAGAGATGAGACCGGAAGTTGCGTTTCCGTGGTTTTCAACCGTGACATTGATCGGGTACGGATACCCAGGATTTGCAGTCAGGGGAGCAGAGATTTCTGAAACTGTGAGATCTGACCAGGGAGATATCACCGCCGTGGTATAGACGGGAACTATCGCAAAAAGCAGGAAGAAACTACAGAACAGACAGGACGCTCGCATATGTAATTAGTACTGTTGCCACCCGGCATTTAGATGGTTTCTGTTCAAAAAATGAGTTATTCTTTTGAAGGTTTCTTCGGCTCATCGGGTTCGAGATCCATAAACTCGATATCGCTTAAGTCTTCGTCGCCACCTGAAAGATCGCTCTCCATCATATCAGGTTCAAGCGACATGCTATCGTCTAAATCAGGAAGACCTGCCTCGGAAAGACCACCGTCTGATTCTTCCGATTCTCCCGACTCTTCTGCCGGGGATTCCATGGAGGACGAGGATTCCTCATCCATCACAAGGAGATCATCACCGGAGAGATCCATCATCGAATCGTCTCCCATGATCTCTGACTCACCTATTTCAGAGTCCAGGTCACCGTCAAACCCGGGGAGACCACCATCTGAAACTGACTCTGCCGGAGCCTCTGATGGTTCTTCCATCGCAGCACTTCCGTCATCGCCGAGCAGACCGGAGTTATCATCGCCAAAGTCAGGCGGCATCTCGTCTCCTCCGCCGAACTCATCTTCCCCTCCAAAGTCGTCAAATCCTCCAAGGTCATCATCAAGACCCGGGAGTTCACCGGCTTCATCTCCTGATTCTACTGAACCAAAGTCATCAGGAAGCGGAAGTTCTCCAAGATCTCCACCTTCTGCACCAGAGATTTCAGGTTCTGCGGCTACTGATGGAGCTGCAGAAGAAACCATCGGTTCAGCAGCAACAGCCCCCGCAGCTGCGGCTGCTACCGGAACTCCGGACGCCGGACGTGCAGGGCGGAGTGGTTCAGGAGCAGGAAGTCCGTCTTCACGTCTTCTCTCGGTAACATATGCAGTGATCCGTTCCTTGACCGGGAGAGCAGATCTGGGAGACTTGAATGGTGCAGGAGTGGCCCCGGGAGCGGTAGCGGTTTTAACCTTCTTTGCCTCTTCTTTTCTTGTTTTTATAAAGGGAATAATGAAGGTAAGCAGAACAAATGCCACTGCTGCAGCCCATATCGCGAAATATACAGAGACCAGGGCACCTTTC
>QKDV01000155.1 GCA_003251955.1 Methanospirillum hungatei | reverse complement strand
CACTAGCGGCTTATTAGAACAGGCAGATGAGATTGAAGCCCAGATGCACCGCCTCTCAGAAGAAGTGCAATCTGCAGAGGAAAAGCCGGTGAAGACTGATCCTATGCTACCGATGTACGGGTGACCACCATGGAGTGCATCACATTATCAGGGATTTCACCGCAGGTAATCGAAGAATTGCGAAAAGGTGTCCCACGGACTGTTGAGCTTACAAGTGCACATAATGTCATAGCATTGTCATCAGTCGCTCCAGGTGCGCAGGTCTTCATGACATCAATCGATTGTGAAGATATTGTAGTGGGAGACACCGGCATCATCGTTGAGATACTGTCAGTCTCCATAACGATGAAACATGTAGTTGAGGTCTCGCAGGGATATCATGTAATGGAGCGTGAACGGATGTCAGCACGCTGCAAACTGAAGTATATCTCAAACACAACCATCAAGGCAACAGTAAATCCCTGTCGTCTGACTGAACCACGACGGGTGGATGTAGTCAGACCAATAATTTTTCATGCAGGATAACACTTTTTTTCGCTAGGTTTAAACCAGTCGAGATATAATATATAGAGGCACAGGAGGACCTGTGGCTTAGCCTGGATATAGCGTCGGGCTTCTAACCCGAATGTCGGGGGTTCGAATCCCCCCAGGTCCGTAACACTCTTTTCCACAGATTTTTTTAAAAAAAGGTTAGTAGGCTCTGCTGATATGGAGAACCTGATCATAGAAGTGATACTGTGTTCCATCCATAAAGGCAACATCAGCACCAATCCGTTCCATACAGTTGTTTGATGCAAGGAAACTAACTGTAGATCCTACTTTATTTCCAAGGTCCTTTGTTTCAGTTGTTCCATCCGGAGCGTACCTGGTGACCTTGAGTGACTTGATGATATTCTGGCCGAACCCTCCACGAAATTCTACGTTGATAGTTCTGACATCAACATTTGCCTGAATGGCAACTGACTTGTTTGCTGGGATCTCCTGAATAGGATCGGGTTTGAGATACGGAGATGCTGCAATCTCTTCACAGGGATCAACAACCGGCGCATAGTCAGCGCTACAGATCCCCGGCACTGATGGAAGAACTTCGTTGAGGAATGGGTACTCCGTTCCGTCCATATACACTGCATTACCAGTCACCTGTTCGCCACATCCGGTTCCGGTGAACGTAACGCTGTCACCAGTCGCCCAGCCCAGGTTCTTTGTCTGGCTACTCCCGTCAGGTGATATTACTGTTATCTGAAGGGATTTCAGAAGATTCTGGCCAAACCCTCCACGGAAGGTTGCCGTTATCGATGATCCCATCTGATCAACCTGAACTGCAATTGAAAGATTTGCCGGAGGTTGGACCGTCTGGACAGGAACTGGAAATGTCGTAGCCTCTGTCGCAGATACAAACCCAATTGCAATCAGAGAAATTAATACAAGACACACCAGTAACGCTCTGGTTCTATCCATAATAGGATTCTGTACAACCTGAATACTATTTCAGGATTATGATCCGGATCTTAGGCATTACGCCATGAAAAAAAGGGGTTTACTCGAGAATAATGTTCTGGATATTGTGTTCGCGGAGAGCAAGCATCTTCGTGCGGTTCAGATTCTTCCCCGCTTTCCCTATTGCTAGTCCGCGATCCTCATCCCTTATCACCACGTGGGCAATCTGGTCGCCATGGTAATCAGAGTACTGAATCTCAGTTACTTTGGCAGGATGGAAGCAGTTCTTGAGGAACTGGGTCGGATCATCCGAATACTCCACAACCTCACAGCGCTTACCCAGCGTATCGGCTGCTTTTTTAATATTGACACCCTGTTTGCCGATGGCAAGCCCCATCTCACCGTTATTTACGATAAAGATAAACCGGTTATTCTCTTCGTCGGCGATGACATCGCGGCTACCCGCACCAGTTAGGTGCTCAAACCGGGCAATCAGGGCCAGTTTCTCTTCGTTAAGAACTACTCCCATACCACTCGCTTACCTTGAAAGGCTCAGAATGTCGGACTCGCCTGCTTCTACTACTGCCAGGGCACTTACCATGAATGGCTTACCACAGGCACGGCCGAGTTGGACACTTGAACCCGGGAAGGTATGAGCCTTGACCTGTTCATTACCAGAAAGGTACTCAACAAACTCCTTCGGGCAGTTCTCTGCTACTACAATGAGTTGTGCTTTTTTGCTCTCGATACTCTCTTTTGTCTCATTCTGACCAAGGATCACAGTCCCGGTCTTGATTGCCCGTCTGAGGGAAGTGTTGAAATCCATATGAAATACCCTATACTTTCTGCTTTACTACTAATTTAACATCCCCGGTTCCGAGCTGAATCGGCTGACCGACGATGACGTTCTCAGTGACCCCGCAGAGAACATCTGCTTCATGGGCTACCGCTGCATCAAGGAGGTGATTGACAGTCACTTCGAATGCTGCACGTGAGAGAACACTCTCCTTCTCACCTGCAATACCGTGACGTCCGATCTGCTTAACCTCGCCTTCCATGCACATCATGTCGGCTACGAGCATAATGTGACGAACATCGACCATGATACCCTGCTCACCAAGTGTTGCAAGAGCTTCATTGATGATCGCATTTCGGGCAGCCTCAATACCAAGTACCTGCGAAATCTCATTGATGTTGTTCGTCCTTGTCCTGGCCGTATCAACACCACGAACCGCAAAGACATCCTTCAGGTTTGAACCTTCAGTATAGAGGATGTACTCACCTGCCTCTTTCCTGACCACCACACGTTCAATGTCATCAATACCCTGGACAATGACATTTCTTACGTGTTCTTTAAGCTGGAAGAGGTTCTGGTAGCTCCCGCGATCTTTGGGCAGGAAGACTATGAGTCCGTTTGCCTCATCAATCTCATGATCAAAGTCACGGTAATGGCGGCGCTCGCGGATCTTCTTTGGTCCTGCTTCAAGGATCTCTTTGATTGAAATCTTTCGCTTGTCGCAGACCTGCTTATTTAGATGAACCACGATCTGCATCTTTGCCATGTCAGTAGTGATATCACCAAACTCCTGAAGGGGA
>QKDV01000122.1 GCA_003251955.1 Methanospirillum hungatei | reverse complement strand
ATCGTTCCTTGATGGAGTAGCGTATAGTATCGTCTCTGAGTCAGCGTAAACGAAGGTACTCCTGAATGGGAGATGATGAATTAGCAGAGATCCGAAGGCGTCGAATGATGGAGATGCAGCAGCAGGCTGCAGCCCAGCAGGAAGATGCCGAACGGCAACGTCAGTATGAGGCCCAGATTCACTCGGCACTCATTCAGATCCTTGAGCCTGAAGCCCGGGAAAGATTGAACACTATCAAGCTTACCAAGCCTGATTTCGCCAAGTCTGTTGAGCAGCAGCTGATCATGCTTGCCCAGAATGGAAGGATCAAGACAAAGATCAATGACGAACAGCTGAAAGTCATCCTTAAACAGGTAACGCCTGCTAAACGCGAATTCAATATCAGACGTAAAGGATGAAGGCCGGCGTCCTGTTCTCAGGCGGAAAAGACAGTTCTCTTGCGGCACTCCTGCTTGCAGAGAACTACGAGGTTGAACTGAACACCTTTGTCTTCTCGCCTGATTCTGCAATTGAGCAGATACAGCAGGCGGCGGCAGAACTCGGATTCCCGCACCATAAACGGATATTTCCATCCGGCCTCCTAAAAGAGGCAGCAGATACAGTCGTGGTGTGCGGGCATCCGTCACAGGCAATCCAGCGGATCCACCGGGAGGCGGTCCGTATCCTCTGCACCTCCTACGAGGTTGTCGGTGATGGAACACGGTTTGGTGACCGGGTTCCACTTCTGACCGATGACGAAGTCAGGAGCATATCAGACGGATGCGGATGTTCCTATGTCCGCCCGCTTATCGGGTATCCGAAGCGGGAGGTGCAGCGTCTAGCTGCCCGGTACCTCGAGGTTAGATACGGGGAGACCGGACAGATTCGCAGCGGGGACTATGAGCATGAGATCAGAAGGGAACTGGAGAGCCGGGGTATCCCGGTAGCATCAGTGTTCCCTTCGAACCATGAGCAATCCCTCGTGACCGCAAGACGGTCATCTGGAGAAATACAATGAGCAAGGTTTCAAAGTGCCGGAAGATCCGGCTTTCAAAGAAGACCCAGCAGAACAGGCGTGTGCCACAGTGGGTTATGATAAAGACGAAGAGAAAAGTGATGACTCACCCCGCACGTCACAGCTGGCGCCGCAGCACCCTGAAGGTGTAAAAATATGGTCGATAATCTGAAAGAGCAGATATATGTCATTCCACTGGGAACGGTTCGGCGCGTTCCCCGCTGGAGACGCAGCGCTAAAGCAATGAAGGATATCAGGGAGTTTCTGGGACACCACATGAAGAGCGAGGACGTGAAGCTTCACTCCTCTATCAACGAGAAGGTCTGGTCCCGTGGTTCCCAGAAACCGCCAGCACGTATCCGTGTCAAGGCCATGAAGCTTGAAGACGGTCAGGTGCAGGCGGAGCTGGCTGAGGAGTGAGATGGACCGCACGGTCTCGGTAGCAGGCGACCCCCATATTGGCGTATTTACCCGCGTCTTTGAGGACATCGCGGTCATTCCGATCGATGCACCTGAAGAGCTCGAGGTTCATTACCGCGAGGCCTTTGATCTTGATATAATCAGGACCACTATCCAGGGAAGTCCGATCATCGGCTCCCTCCTTGCCGGAAATAGCAACGGGTTTGTGGTCTCAGGTCTTGCCACACAGGCAGAACTTGACCGGCTCAGTGAATACCGTGAACTCTTCCTCCTTGAGAGGGGGATGAATGCAGCAGGAAATGTAATTCTTGCATGTGACAAGTTTGCGGCAGTTCACCCGGATATGGATAATAAACTTCAGAAAGAGATCGGAGAATTTCTGAAGGTTCCAATAACGCCTCTCACTCTGGGAGACGTGAAGGTTGTCGGGATGGCAGCGGTTGCAACCAATAATGGTGTTGTAGTCAATCCACGAAGCAGTCTGCATGAGATGACCACTCTTGAGAGGGTCTGCGAACTGCCGGTTGGAAAAGGCTCGATCAACATGGGAAATGCAATGGTCGGGACCGGTCTTGTGGCAAATACCAAGGGGTACCTTGCCGGAGTAGAGACAAGCGGCTATGAACTCGGAAGAATAGAAGATATTTTCGGATTTGAGGAGTGAACTATGGACCAGAAGAAGTACGAAGTTAAGGGGAAATACCAGGAACTGCGTGGATGGAAGCCATACACCAAGGTTCTTACCGCCCCAAATGAGAAGCAGGCACAGGAACGGATTTACAACCTGATTGGAAGCAAACACCGGCTTAAACGCATGTATATTCAGATCGACGCCGTCACTGAATGTGCAGGTGAGTGATCCCGATGGCACCCGTTGATCCCCGAGAAGTTCAGTCCCTTCAGGCATACCTGAACCAGTATAACCAGCAGGCAGAGGTTTACTCCCGCCAGCTTGGTATCATGGAAGAGGGGATCCGGGAAGGGAATGCCGCAATAGAGACCCTGAAGGCTCTTTTAGAGGCAGGAGACTCCACCATCCTTATGCCGATCGGCGGAGGCGTGAATGTCAGGGCAAGGGTTCAGCACCCTGACGAGGTCTACGTCAACATCGGCTCTGAGATAATTCTCCAGAAGACAAATGAGGGTGGTGTCAGTTATCTTCAGGATCGCATGGCTGAGATGGAAGCATCAAGCAAGAACCTGACTGAAGTTCTGCAGAAGATTGATGCCCAGGTCAAGGACATCTCCAAGCGTCTTGAGCAGCTCTACCGCCAGGCCCAGCAGGAACAGGGTCCCGGCGGAGCAGGGCCGCGATAAGGCCAATAAGAGCCTGAGTGGTCTCTGATGTTCAAAGCGCTTAAAGAGAAACTCTTCTCGGTCAGGCAGCGACTGGAGACCACCATCAGTGAGCAGCCTGCAGAAGAACCTGTGGCTGCTCCTGTTGTCCAGGAACTTCCTGACTCACCGGCAACCCAGCAGGCACCGCAGCCTGCAGCCCAGGCCGATGAAGGAGCCAAAGAGAAGAAGGCTCCGGGTTTTGCCCAGAAAGTGGTCTCCCTCGTCAGGGACCGCGAATTCATCATATCGGATAAAGACATTGAGGACTCCCTCTCTGACCTTGAGATCGGACT
>QKDV01000035.1 GCA_003251955.1 Methanospirillum hungatei | reverse complement strand
TATCCTCAATTCTGAACATACCCTGAAGATATTATAATCAGTGATCGAATGGAGTATTGTCGCAGGATTGCGACGATGGGGAAATTATGGGAGATTTTACAGAGAAGAGTGTTGTAAAGACTGCAAAGAGGAGCCTTGCTGCTCCTATCGCTGACTATGCAACATTCAGTACACTGATCCAGGATATCCTGGATAGCAATCCATGGGGATGTACGGCCTACGAATCCGCAGGGGTTGCAAAACCAGCAATTGAAAAGACAAAAGAAGCATATGCTGCAACCATTGTCTATGAGAACGCAGAAGCAAAGACGGTTGGTAGTATTCCGGTCAGAGGGCCGTCAATGGCTGCAGTAAACACCGCAGTCACTCAGATCACAGGAAACTCAGTAATCACTACCGGAATGGGGGCCGGAGTGTCAGTTTCCCATGATTCATCTGATGACTCATTCAGCTGCACAATCAAGGCTCATGCGAGCAACGGGGAACTCTATAACGTCACATTCAAACGAGACAGTATCTCACTCTCCAGTTACGAAAGTGATACCATCAGAACCGCTCTTGAGTCATGGGCTGATATGGTTACTATCCTGGCATAGCCCTCTCCTTTTTACATGAAAAACATGTCAACGGTCTCCCCTGGGAGACCCAATGGACACAATTGGGGTTGTAATTGGAAAGGAAAAGGAGTGCTGATTGCCGTTGTCTGTCTGCTGCTTACCGGCACACTCTGTGCCGATCTGATTGCAACATCAATCAGTACAGACGGTTCGGTCATGTTGAAAACATTTGGATCTGATGAGAACGGGTCATTTACATCACTGATACTTTCAGATGATGAAAGTCAGGTAACCAGAACTGTAGGAGATGACAACGGACTACATGAGGATCTCACAGTCAGTGGATCGGGACAGACCATCTTCAGTGAATATGCAGATGCATTGCTGAGCACGAGCACTATCAAAGGGATCTGTGCATTTCTTGATCCATCACATGAAAACGAAAGAGATGCGGCAGCATATTCATCTGGAATAATTCAGGATGGGGGATACACCTCATCTAGGACAATTAACCAGGAACTCTCGGCCAGTACCGCAGTGAACGGGACCGGGCTTATCTTTCTCGGATCAGATTCTGAAGGGAATCGAACATTTAAAACAACCGGATTTGTATCAGGGAAGATGTCGGTTGAGGATATGACAAAGTACGGGGTGAAAATCTGATTGCAGAACTGTTTGCAGTGATATCTTCAGCGGTGGCAATTCTGAACGGTGGTGCTGCATACCTGATGTACAGGAGATATCTCAATCTTGCAGACCTGTCACTTGAATTTGCAGGAGTGATATCTTCATCCATCTGGCAGGATGAGGATGGGGTGCTTCAAACAAACCCTATGGCCCTCGCGGGAATATCGCTGGATCAGATCAACAGGCTTAATTCAAGCCTTATATGGAAAAATTACAAAACCACGCACACCTGATTTTTAAATAGGGGCACGAATGGACTGCGAAATTTTGAGATCTTTGCTCTCCATTCACCCTTCAATAATCAGGATATTAGAGATTTGATGACAGTATGGTATCCTTCAGATATACAGAAAACATTTCTATAAAGAATCAAGGACACCTTACGCAAAGTATACAAGATTGATTTGTTTCAATACGTTTACTCAATTATTTCAATTACATTCACGATTTTAGGCTGAAATATCAAATAAAAAGTATTTAATACCATCACAGGTGATTTTTCTATTACGCCTAACCAGATTTTTGTGTGGTATTGGTTAGGTCATCTGTGAAGGTGTGACTAAACTATGGTATTTCATCCACCAGTGCAAATAATTGCAAAAGGAGCAGGAGCAGGCAAGTATAAGACTGGCCTCGAGTGGTGGAACATGGTCCTTCGGGGCTTTATGGCCGGAGCATACATCGCCATGGGAGGAGCCTTGGCGACTGTTTGTTCAACCGGAGTGGCTGCCAACCTCGGTGATGGGTTTGCAAAACTCATTCTTGGTGCAGTGTTCCCTGTTGGGCTTATTATCATCGTTCTTACCGGTGCAGAACTCTTTACCGGTGATGCAATGCTTGCACCACTTGCAGCATTCATCCACAAGATCAGCTGGGCATCGGTCATCAACCTCTGGATATGGGTGTATATCGGGAACCTGATTGGTTCTATTGTTTATGCCTACATCATGGCAAACGGACCATTTGTCTCATTTAATGCTGCCGGAGTTGCAACAGTTAATTCACTAGGATTGACAGCAGTCAATATTGCATTAGGGAAGGTCAGTTACGTTGGATTAGCAGGTATGTGGTCTGCATTCCTGAAAGCAATCGCTTGTAACTGGCTTGTTAACCTGGCAATTCTGCTTGGTATCTGTGCAGACGATGCAGTTGGTAAGATCTTTGGTATCTGGTTCCCAATCATGGCCTTCGTTGCCAGTGGATTTGAACACTGTGTCGCAAACATGTACTTCATTCCTGCTGGAATCATGACGGCAGGGTACCTGAACGCAGACCAGATTGCAACCATCACCCCTGCAAAACTGGCAACTCTGAACTACGTTACGATGTGGACAAACAACGTCATCATCGTCACCATCGGAAACATCGTAGGCGGACTTCTCTTTGTTGGTATCCTGTACTGGATTGCCTTCAAGAAAGAGATCGAAGCACTTGAGTAACCCTTTTCCATTTTTTTTATGCAAATCCGTTCATTATCAGTACGACCATCGTTACTTCATCTAGGGGTTTTTGCTTTTTTCCTGATCTTCACCGCATGGTACGTCCTTGAAACAGGAGAGACAAATGTCCTGATCTGGGCTGTTCCAACGCTGATTCTCCTGCTTATCATCCCAATGGTGCTCAATTACATGAGCCAGAAGGAGTATGAGGGACTAGTCCCGCTTTATCAGCAGGAAGCAAGAAGTGTGAAGATCCGTGAGATCAATGACCGGTTAATGTCAAAGCCTGTGCAATTCGAAGGTGTAGTCGAAGAAGTGCGATTCAAATCACTGAACAGGCCGCACTTCGTCATCAGCGACAGGAC
>QKDV01000294.1 GCA_003251955.1 Methanospirillum hungatei | reverse complement strand
CACTGTTGGTGATGTTTCCCGGCGTGCTGAGCAGGTTTCAACTACTGCAACACTTGCAAATGACTACTCTAAGAAAGGTGTTGAACTTGCTGAACAGTCAGAAAGTGCGATGCAGGAGATTAGGCGTTCTTCAGAAGAAGTCGGTCAGATTGTAACTGACATTAATCACCAGATGGATGAGATAGGCAAGATTGTTCGGTTAATATCTGATATTGCAAACCAGACCAATCTCCTTGCCCTGAATGCAGCAATTGAGGCAGCCAGGGCCGGTGAGGCAGGTCGTGGATTTGCTGTTGTGGCTGCAGAGGTTAAATCTCTTGCACAGGATTCACGGCAATCAGCAGAGAACATTGCAGATATGATTGCAACACTCCAGGAAAAGGCACGCAAAGCGAATGATGCGATGGGGAAGGCGGGATCTGCAGTTGAGCAGGGAAGTGCCTCTCTTGCAGAGACACTTGGTTCATTTAACCAGATCGTCGTGTCGATTGATGAGATCACCAGAAATGCAACCGATGTGGCATCAGCTTCTGAAGAACAGGCTGCATCAGTCGAAGAAGTCACAGCCAGTATTCACGAGGTTTCAGGTCTTATTCAGAACACCACGAAGGATGCCGGTGATGCAGCAGCTGCAACAGAAGAAGCATCTGCCTCAATCGAGCAGATCAGCAAGATTGTCAGCAATGTAAGTGGAATTGCGGATTCAGTTTCGCGTGAGATGTCAAAGTTTAAGGTCTGATATCCACTATATCTTTCTTCGTGGGTGTGATCCAACATATCACTACATTTTTCTCCTGACCATCCCCTCTTCTCTCTATGATCAATCGCAATGCGGTGTTTCATCTTCTGGTTCTTATCACTGTGATTATTCTTCTCTTCACTCCGGTACAGGCCAGAGATACAAATCATCCCACTTCAGCAGAGATACGAATGGCAGGGAGTTTTTACCCTGATACTGCTGTCTCTCATATCTACCATGCAAATATCAACCCACAATGGATCAACAATGATTCATTCTGGTATATGGATGTGGGAAAGCAGACGACGATGTTTTTTGTCGTGAATGTCTCCCAAAATACACGGTCACAACTTCTTAACACTGACCGGCTGGCAGGCTCTCTTGCTAACATGAGCGGGACAGAGATTGATCCTGCTCATCTCCCGATAACTAATCCTATTCTATCGCCAGATCAGGGTTCTATCAGGTTTGAGGCCTTTGGAAAATCTTGGTCCTGTGATCTTTCGGTGTATCAACTGACTGATATTACGCTTCCTCCTGTTGTCAGTGCCGGAATCACATCACCTGATCAACGATATATCACCTATATCAACGGCAGTAACCTTGATCTCTATGATACACAATCCAGGGTCTCAACTCCGCTGACGACTGACGGAGATGCAGACTATTTCTATGGTAAACGCTCTGACACGGTGAGGTACCCGGTTACTGAGGCCAGAACAAACTCATCACCTGCTCCTTACCTGGTCTGGTCACCAGATTCAAAAAAGATCAGGACTTTTAAGGTAGATCAGAGTAATGTTAGCCAGTATTACCTCCTGCAGAATGCTCCTGAAAATGGTTCTATAAGACCGATTCTGTATACCTACAGGTTTGCAAATCCCGGAGATACATCTGTTCCTGAGTATGAACCAGTAATAATTGATATCAATTCCAGACTGGTCACTCCGGTTAACTGGGTTTCCCAGCCTGAAACTACCATGATGGATACTGATGAAAATGTCCTCTCAATGTGGAGCAGTGCCAGCGATCAGATCTACACCCTGTATCTTGAGCGTGGTGAGAAGACACTCAAACTGCTAGAGGAAAATCTTGCAACTGGCAGTGTTCGTGAGATTTTAAATGAGACCGGAGAGACATACCGGGAATCAAACCTTCAGTATGCCGCCACTCCAAACTTTGCTAAACTTGAGAAATCAGGCGATCTAATCTGGTTCTCAGAGCGTGACGGATGGGGACACCTCTACCTGTATGATGCAAACGGTACCCTCAAAAATCAGATCACATCAGGATCATGGGTGGTACGTGATCTTCTCGCAGTAGATGAAAATACATCTACGGTTTTTTTCACAGCAAGTGGAAAAGAACCCGGAAATCCATATTATAAGTATCTCTATCGTATCGGTCTAGACGGATCCGGTCTTACACTTCTCACTCCCGGTAATGCTGATCATGAGATCACACTCTCATCTGACCTGAGTACTTTTGTAGAGGCATACTCACGTGTCGACCTCCCAACAGTTACCGATCTCAAGTCGATTAACGGGACTCTTCTGATGCATCTTGGAGCTGCTGATGATTCAGACCTCCGAAGCCAGGGATGGACTCCACCCGAGCGGGTAACTTTCAAGGCACGCGATGGGTTGACAGATCTCTATGGGCTTATTTTTAAACCAACGGACTTCGATCTGACCAAAAAATATCCTGTTGTGGATATCGTGTATCCGGGCCCGTATACAATCGTGACAGAAACTGGGTATCCTTCTGATTTAGGGTGGAATTCAAAGATCTTCTGGACGAGCCAGATGCTTGCGGAACTAGGGTATGTGGTTGTGACCATGGATGGGCTTGGGACTGCATACCGGTCAAAAGCGTTTCATGATGTAAGCTACGGAAACCTGAGCGACTGTGGACTTCCTGATCACATTGCAGGGATTACAGAACTGGCCTCCCGGTATCACTGGATGGATATCAGCAGGGTTGGCATGTACGGGAAATCAGCCGGAGGATTTATGGCAGCACAAGCGATGCTGACATATCCCTCCTTCTTTAAGGTAGGTGTTGCGGCTTCTGGCGATCAGGACTGCCGCCTGTATGGGTCGTTTTGGGGAGAGAAATATGAAGGGTACCCCGTCGGGGATTATTACCTCGAGCAGGTAACTGCCCGAAAGGCATCAAATCTTACCGGGAAAATGCTTCTCCTGACCGGTGATATGGATGATAATGTTCATCCCGCTATGACTATGCAACTTGCTGATGCCCTTGAAAAGGCCAACAAGACCTTTGATATGTTTGTTTTCACGAACAAGAAT
>QKDV01000099.1 GCA_003251955.1 Methanospirillum hungatei | reverse complement strand
CCGTTTGAAATATGTTCAGACAAAAAGGGTGATAGATACAAACCACTTCACCGGATTCACAGACAGACAAATGACAGACTGCATACTTTACAACGAATCCTGTATAACCGGAGCCAGGAGCCATTTAGAAGAGAATTCTGTGGATCTGATAATCACCGATCCGCCATATGGCATCAAGGGTGATACCCTTCACAAGCATTACAACCGGGATGAGAGTCATGTCGTAGACGGGTATGTTGAGATCCCAGAGGAGGAGTATGGCCGGTTCTCAATCGAGTGGATTTGTGAGGCTGAACGGATCTTAAAGCCTGGCGGATCGATGTACATCGTTTCCGGGTACTCGAACCTTTATCACATTCTTCATGCTCTCAGGCAGACCTCACTCATTGAGATCAATCATATCATCTGGAAGTACAATTTCGGTGTCTGGACAAGCCGCAAGTTCATCTCATCACATTATCACATCCTCTTTCACGAAAAACCGGGAGGAAGGCGGACCTTCAATCTTGAATCGAGGTTCGGAACAGAGGAGAAGTCCGGAAATAATAGTTCACTGAACTATCAGGACCGGGAGGATGTCTGGGTGATCAACCGTGAGTACAAGCCCGGGCAGGTAAAAAACAAGAATGAGCTTCCGGTGCAACTTCTGACAAAGATGATCCTGTACTCGAGCAATGAAGGAGATCTGGTATGTGACCTCTTCCTCGGTGGTGGATCTACTGCCCGGGCAGCAATAGGACTGAACAGGAAGGCAGTAGGGTTTGAGATCTCACCAGCAATCTACTCGGTGAGATCACCGGAGATTATGAACCTGAAGCCGGGGTTTCTCCAGAGTGAACAACGGGTTCCTGAATGTTCGGCTCCAAAGCGACAGAGAGAGAGGTGGACTGTTGAATCACGATCTGATCTTCTGCACCGGTACGAAGAACTTAAAAGTCAGGGTCTGAAGAAAGGAGAAATTGTAGCAAAGCTGATGAAAGATCTTGGACGTGGAAAATGGGCGATTATCAAGGCACTAAAGGTATTAGAGGACGAAGCCTGATTCTGATACCCATTTTGGACCTCACTGATTAAATTTAATGATACTAACCATTATCGTGTAAAAAAACATAGCAACAGCAAAGGTGATGGATATGTCAACTACTGCGTTCATTGCTGATCCGATTATCAACCAGTACCTCCATGTTCCTCTGGAGAATTCCCTGATTCTCATCCTTGCGGGTCTGATCATCAATGGAATTATTCTCCTGTATATCATCAGATCGATGAACCGGGTACACACCCATAATCACACATCCTAGTCAGATAATACCTCCCTTTTTTAAGTCTTGGTAGATTCCCACATAAATTGGGATATCTACGTGTTTTTCTATGAAAGGGTACAACCTCAAAGAAATTATTTAGGACGGGTAATCATGTCCATGCCAGATTCAGCAGAGACTGGGATGAGTTGTACTACAGGGATTGCCTCATCCTGAACACAGAGGCAGCAAACAGGTTTGGTGACATGAAACATGACTACAAGAAAGATATCGATTTGATCGGAGAGCATAGACCAGAGGGAAGACTGGTTTTATCTCAATGATAACTGAAGTGGTCGGGTTGAAATACAAAGTAATTCTGGATAAAAAAAGATCTATTGTTAGTTATACCTCAACCAACCGGTATTCACGACTCCCGAGCCCCATCTTCTCACCGTATCTGGTCTGATGATCACCGTCAACTTTTGCCCACAGCCCGGTGAACTTATGCTCACCCGGGGCCTGATGCTCATGAAGGCAACTCTCCTTGATCCCGGGCTGCTGGTTGATTAAATCGACGGCTGCTGCATCGATCGCAACCGGATCAGTTGAAGCTAGGAACCCGATATCAGGCACAATCGGTGCATCGCTCCAGGGGACACAGTCACAGTCAGGAGTCACCGACATCACGAAATTCAGATAGATGACTTTTCCCTCCTTTCCTGCAACGGCACCTGCTGCATACTCTACCATCCTCTCGATAAACTTCGGGACATCATCCTTCCAGTTAAAATCGATAGCCTTCTTGGGACAGACCTGCAGACAGGCAGAGCACCCATAGCAGATAGACTTCTCAATATGTGCGACCTTTCCATTGCACCTGATGGCATCAAATGGACATTGGGTCACACAGAACCCACACCCGATACAGTCCTGCGTGTTAATATTGGCCTGCATACCCTGGTGCTGATCCCTCTTACCAAGCGGAGTTGCACAACCCATTGCAAGATTCTTGATGGCTCCTCCAAACCCTGAAAGGGCATGGCCCTTGACATGAGAGAGGACGAGCATCGCATCTGCATCAGCGATATCACCAGCTATCTTTACTGTGTCGAAGTGCTTCCCTTTAACCGGGACTATTCTTGTATTGCTACCGGTCAGCCCGTCAGCAATAATCACCGGAGAGTCCACAACAGCATAACAGAACCCGTGCCTGATCGCAACCTGCAGATGATCAACAGCGTTGTGACGTGCACCGATGTACATTGTATTTGTGTCGGTCAGAAAGGGTTTGCCTTTCAACCCCTTGATCTCATCAACAACCTGCCTGACAAAGACTGGCTTGATGTAGGTGTCATTTCCGAGCTCACCAAAGTGAAGTTTTATCGCGGTAAGATCGCCATCTTCAATCCGGTCAGAAAGACCAACGGCATGGAGAAGTTTCGTGATCTTTGTGAGATTATTCTCATCCGGACTCGTAATCCGCATTCGTGCAAAAAAGACATCGCTAACCATGAACTCGCCAGTACCGAAATCAACGCAAGGGTATAAGAACTATCCTACGAACATGGAGATGTTGGATATCATTTCTCAATTTATTATATGAGTGACCAGTGTCCATGTTGGCCCATTATCCAAACAAAATGATGAAATAATAAGGGATGGATCACTTCTGGGCGATTATAACAAGACCATATGGATGAGCAATAACCTCTGAAAAGGTAAATGGGACTTCTGACAGGATCTCTTCAAGTTCTTCCTTTTTATACGCTGCCCGGACAGATGTTTCAAATCCTTTCCTAATTTCTTCT
>QKDV01000020.1 GCA_003251955.1 Methanospirillum hungatei | reverse complement strand
CTGGGATTACCGACTATACACCGGTGAACTCGGGCTTGATGCAGGAACATATACCATATATGCAGTGCCTGCTCCTGTGAGCAGGAACAACCTGGGATCTGTTCCGTACCAGACAATCTCCCTGACACTTCGCAGACCGTATGTTACACTTATGCCTCAGGAAACCGAGGTTGCGAAAGGAGACTCGATCACACTCACCGGTAGAAGTTCTGGTATCGGCAGTGGATCTGTTGCAGTATGGATCTTTGGGAGAAATTATTTCAGATACGATCAGGCTTCAGTCGAACGTGACGGGTACTTTGAGTATGAGATCCCTGCCTGGCAGACCGATGACATGGTTGCCGGTCAGTACGTGGTGATCATCCAGCATCCAATGACAAACGGCGAATTTGATATCTGGCCTGATAACCAGCGGCAGTTGGTCCTGGGAAGGTACCCATATTCAGGCTCACCTATCTTCAGGGTTGCTGGTCCTGGTGCACTCATGGGATCTGATGCTGCAAATGCTCTCATCAGTGCTCTGAACAGTGCATACATAGATGACACTTATACACGGTGGGATATCAGGGTCATGAGCCCGAAGATCACCCTGGACTCATCTTCGCTAATACAGGAGTCAGATGGGCCTGTTGTGATCACGGGAACCACTAATCTGGGTGAAGGCAACCGGCTCCTCATAGAAGTGAGTGATAACAGGTTTGCTCCAACCAGGAAGGATATGCGTGATGATTCATATGGCTTTTCAGGAACGGCGGAGATCCAGGATGGAGAGGGTGAACGGCATTTTTCACTGACAGTTCCAGAGGGAAGGCTCGTTCCTGGAGAATATCGGGTGCTGGTACAGGCGGTTGAATCAGAAGCAACAACGTCAGGACTCCTGACAATAACATTACCCCTTCCAGAACCTACCTTTGTGCCCACGATAAGGCCTGAAGAGCCCCCGGTAACACTGGTAAATGAGACCGAGAATATTTCTAACATATCAGTTACTCCGGCAGTCACTGTTCCCTTAACAACCATCCCCACCACTGTTGAGACGGTTCAATCTGCGGTCCCGGTTGAAACCCAGGTTCCCTTACAATCAGATGACCGGATGATATCTCTCTTCACGGGAATGGGTGTCGGTCTCCTCATTGCAGGGTTCATTGGTCTGCTAATTTACCTGTTCAGGAGAAAAGGCGATGAGGATTCCGAAGAAGGACCTGAAGAGGGAGTTCAAGAGTCAAATGATGAAGAATCTGTTTACGAGATGAGTGAGGAAGAAGAGTCCTAATGTCCTAAATTAACGGTCTCTCTTTTTTTGTATTCAAAATTTGTTTTTGTGTTAGATTCTCTATCAAGACAAACCAGTATTTGCATGCCAATCTGTCAAAATTCCCCAAGTGTTGTCTGCCTCTTTCTTCCAAGATTGTGAAAGAGAGTCCCTGCTTCTTCGAATCGTCTGAGTGGAAGCGTAAACGTATCTGAAAGGTAATCCTTCACCTGTTTTTCATCCTCGAACTCCCTTGGTCTCTGTTTCATCGCGTTTCGTACGTTCTCCCGAACGTTGAAAACTCCGAGTGGCACATACCCTGAAGAAGCTTCACGGAGGATGATTGCTCCTGCCTGTCGGTGCTGCTCTGCCAGTGCTTCGAGAACCGCCATCTTACAGGAATAATAGCATCCGCCAAGGTACGAGTACTTTGTCTTTGGCTTGTGATATTCGTGGTCTGAAAAGACAAGTTCCTCATTACCAAGAACCCTGACAAATGCTTCTGTCCATTCGTACTGCCATGGAGTTGGCATGAGAATTACCGCATACCGGTTATTCAGGCTGCTGAACTCGTGCACTTTCCATGTATCTATAGATGAGCATTTCTTCACCTCTTTGAGCAGGTGGTTACCGATGATGGTATCGCAGGCGGTTATTGACCATCTTGTTGGAACCAGGTGCCTTCCCCTCTTGTTTCCCATAACGCCAACTGAGAAAGCCTTCTGGATATGGGAGAATGGAATACTGCCTTTATGAAGCCCGACAACTGCATCGGCCGCCTTCAGATCTGTATCATAATAGACCTTTTCAAGGTCGCGATTCCAACGCTGCTCCTCTATTTCAAGGCTTTTTATCGGTGCACTCGGACCATAGGGTGTGTGCTCCTCGCTGAAGGAAAAGCCTGCAGGTGCCGTTGAAAAGGTAGCCTCACTCTCGATTGACTTATCCGAGAGTGCAATCTCCTGGAGTTTTCCTATAAACCTGTCATCGATATCTGTTGCTTTCACCTGGTGCATCCCTCTGACCAGGCTGAGCCTGTACCTGATGATCTCCTCCTGATGGATGTTTCCTGGAATCCACTCTTCAGGACGATCCATAACCGATGTATCGCCGTGCATCGGGGCAATCATTGGGCCTGCATAGACCTTCGGGTAGTTCGAGGAGCCGATGAATACAGAGGGAGGAGAACTTCCTGCAAGGTCTGTACCTACAGGTACAGACTTCATATGCACCGTTGCAGCGGTGAGGGTTCGCAGGTATTCGCCTTTACCGATTGGCATGGGTAGGGATATTCAGAATATAAAAAAACAGGTAAATAGAGTGGTTTTTAATAATTCTAATATCTTGTCCCCTAATAATCATCCTACGTTTCTTTTTGAAGTACTATGAACAAATATCACTTTATTGCTCTGTAATGAATCAAAAATTATGGCTGATACAATGTAATCTCGCAAAAAATACACTTTTTTCGTTTGTTTGATCATCTTTTGGATAATAACCTAATAATATAGTTCATACTTCTGAATTGATCTCACATCGGATTTTTTTACTATACTAAGCGACATAATTAATTGTGCATAGTGATTTTAATATTTCATTGGGTTGGCTCCATTTCTCAAATGCCCCTGTGATACATTCAAACAATGATTGTAGGGATGAAAAATAGCGATTATGTGTTTCTGAATACCGAGTTTCCTTCCATACCAATTCCACGGGATTTAATTCCGGACTATATGGCGGTAAGAAGAATAACTCAATTTTCCTTTTATTTTCTTCAAGCCACGGTCTCAATAATATTGCATG
>QKDV01000016.1 GCA_003251955.1 Methanospirillum hungatei | reverse complement strand
CTGCCCAACCAACAGTCTAGACGATATCGAGGGGATCGCAGTAACCTACTCGATGGGTGACAACTTCTCAACAATAACCCGTATTCAGGATTTGAAAAACCGTGGCCTGGTAAGTCAGGAGGGTGCTGGTGAACATACCGGTGGTGGGACGAGAGTCTTTGACGAGGTTAAAAGGAGCGGCATCCCGGCAGTAGCAATTCCGGGCCTTCACCGCAACTCTCCGACTGATCCGAGGTTTAAAGCCTATTCCCATCAGGCAAGTCCTGAAAAGATAGGAATTGCATATGAGGTGACCCGGCGTCTCGGTCCCGACTGTATCGTCTGTGACATCAGTTCCAATACTGTTTCACTACTGGTGAAAGATGGAAGAATTGTCGGAGGCTTTGATGCATGCCTCTTTGCTCCCGGCAGGGTTCACGGAGCACTTGATCTTGATGCAATTCGTGCCGTCGATGCAGGAATAATCTCTGCAAACGATGCATTTCTCCAGGCTGGTGTCGGGAAAGTCCTGCCAGAGGATCAGCAGATCCCGGCCCTTGCTATGTTTGCTGCAATGGAATGTGTATCACTAGCCCTTCTGGCTCCTGGTGCCCCGGTGGCACTCTGTGGAAGTCTGGCAGAGGCTGTAGAGCCCGGTGTCACCGAACTTCTTGGCACCAGCCCCCTCGTCCTTGATGAGTGGACTGCTGCCCGAGGCCTTTCAGCCATTGCAGAAGCGGTCTTCAAAGATCGTGTATCTGAAATTATCGGGATACCGGTTGATAAAGGCCTTATTCTCTGATCCTGTTTGTTTTTTGGAACCTCAATTTTTGACGCAACATTGTCTTTGTTGAATAAATCCATAACGATAAATATTATTTCTATCAGTGAACGAAAGATTATACATACGACATAGTCGGGAGAGTGAATGAGTCTAATGAATAAAATGGCGTCTAATTCAGTTCTTCCGATTGTACTATCTGAATTGAAGGGCCATATTGTTGAAATTCGGGACACTTATAAAATTCGTAGAATCGGTGTATTTGGATCAGTCAGTCGCCAGGAAGACTCTCCAGAAAGCGATATCGATATTCTGATCGATTTTATTCCCGGAAATGAGAAGTATCGTGCATTTATCGGGCTGGCTGATGTTCTGGAAAATTTACTCAACCGTCCGGTTGATCTCATCACTGTGAATAGTCTGTCTCCATATATGCGACCGTTTATCGAGAGAGATGTGATCTGGATTTATGGATGATCAGATTTTCCTTCATCATATTCTCGAAGAGACTCAATTCATCCTTGATCTATGTTCATCACGAAAGATTGAAGATATAATTTCTGATCCATTAACTCAGAGAGCCGTCCGTTCAAGTCTGGAGACAATAGGAGAAGCAGCTAAGAATATTAACCCGAATTTTCGTGCTGATAACCCTGATATTTTCTGGAAAGGAATGATTGGCATGCGGGATAGGTTGATTCATCACTATTTTGGAATTGATTGGAATCTTGTTGCCAATGTTATCAAAGATGAGATTCCGACACTCAACTCAGAAATTACCAGACTCTTAAATCAATTATGATCTCTCAAAATTAAAATTTGGAGACAGATTCCCATATAGCATTCTGTAATATCATGAAGAGGGAAGTCCTCTCAAATGTGCTCGGATTCTTTCTACTGATTTTCTGATAGTTTTCATAGTTCTTATCTACCCATTGATGAAGATGACCTCACCCAAGAGCCTTGCTTCCTTTCTGTTTCTGGCTTTTCCTTACCCTTCGTACCTGAAAGGGTAGACTAATTTGGTTTTTTATTGGAAGTGAGAGAAGTCTGGCTTTTTATATAATTTCCTACAATCTTTCGGGCCGTCTACACTCAGAGTCGGGGTTTTATATGATTAATCGTGTAAAATATACTCGGGATTTCTCTTGAGAGAACTACGAATACACGGAAGAGGTGGTCAGGGCTCGGTCACGGCTGCCGAACTGATCGCGGTAGCGGCCTTCAAAAGTGGCGTCTACTCCCAGGCATTCCCGGCATTCGGGGTCGAGAGACGCGGAGCTCCGGTCCAGGCATTTGTCAGGTTCTCAGACAATAAGATCAGGCTCCGGAGCCAGATCTACGAACCTGATTATGTCATTGTACAGGACAGCACCCTCATTAAGGATGTCAATGTCTTCTCCGGGATGAAGGAAGGTGGAATCGTCTTGATTAACACCGAGAAGGGTCTAGACTCACCGGTTCCTGCTGGTGTAAAACTGATCCAACTCGATGCAACCAAGATGGCACTTGAGATCCTTGGTGTTCCAATCACCAATACAACCCTGATGGGCGCTTTTGCTGCAGCAAGTGGAGAGATCACTCTTGAAGCCCTCGAAGAGGCAGTACGTGAGCGTTTCTCAGGTTCTCTCGCAGATAAGAATGTGAATGCTGCGCGTGCAGCCTTTGACCTGATCAAGGGAGGTGCCTGATGGCTCTTCGTATTGGGTGTGCAGCTGCACCCGGCCAGGCCCAGGAGAATAAGACCGGTTCATGGCGTGTCTTCAAACCGGTCTATGATCATGAGAAGTGTACCGGTTGTAGCATGTGCCAGCTTGTCTGTCCTGAAGGCTGTGTTCATCCTCATGATAAGAAGTTCCTTCCAGACTATGATTTCTGTAAGGGATGTGGTCTTTGTGCAACAGAATGTCCTGTAAATGCGATCACGATGATCAAGGAGGAGAAGTAGATGAAGGGGATTCTTGAGGGATCGCATGCAGCTGCAGAAGCTGCAAAACTCTGCAGGCCCGATGTGGTCTCTGCATATCCGATCACTCCGCAGACTCATATCGTGGAGCGGCTTGCAGAGATGGTTGCCGATGGAGAGCTTGACAGTGAATACATATGTGTAGAGAGTGAGTTCTCTGCTCTGTCGGCATGTCTAGGAGCTTCGGCAGCAGGCTCACGTGTTTACTCCGCAACCTCTTCACAGGGACTGCTCCTTATGGCAGAAGTCTGCTTCAATGTGGCCGGGATGCGCCAGCCGATCGTCATGTCGATCGCTAACCGTGCAGTAGGAGCACCACTTTCAATCTGGAACG
>QKDV01000223.1 GCA_003251955.1 Methanospirillum hungatei | reverse complement strand
GCACCAGTTGCGGGAAATGCTGCATGAACATGCGGCAGTACATCCTCATCAGAAACAGGTCTCCTGGTGGCAGGTTTTCATGCGAGTGTACGCTAACCAGAGAAAAATTCGAGGCCCGAGTTTCAGGTCAGGATAGTTCACGGATGTTTGATAGGAACTTCCAGTTCAGGTACCCGAAGGCGTGCCCATTTCTGGTGCAGGGCATCGGGGAGACCTTTACCTGTCTCATCTATCCTGACCGACCTGATCACTGCAGGTCATTCTTCTGTTCCCACTGCAGGGAAGAGACCACTGGAGACTGAGTAGAGTCTTCTGGTTCTCTTTTTCAGGCTGGAACTGCTTCCATTGATTTCGGGATGATCCTGTTTATCAGCCACTCCGGAACCTGTCTGTTAGTCCTGAGTACGATTCTGAAGATTTCCTTATCTTTCTGAACGCCGGTCCACGTTGCATCGATCTCATACCCAGTCTCAAATACCGGAGCACCAAATATGCGAATTGAGAATACCTTGGCTCCGATATTTCTGGTCTCACCCAGTTTCATCTCCTCCCGGTGGTTACCGATCCTGAGTGCTACCCTGTCCCCGGTCTGCATAGCGAGGATGTCAAGATTTCCTACCCGGACACGTTCTCCGTCAGGGAGTGATGCCTGGTATGTGGTTGTATAGGGATATGTCGAATCATGGATTCCCTGCTCATCAGGAGTTATCTGCAGGGTCAGGAGTGCTGCTCCAACCACTCCAACTATTATTATCAGAATCAGGATTGCGATCAGTGCTTTGCGGTTACTATCTTTCATCTCCAGATCTTTCCATTTTGTTGGCCCTCCCGCATTCGGCCCGGCAGGGTCTGGTGTGTTCGTCATGAGGTACCCTATCCGGTATTAGGATATCTCCCGGTATCAGTATACCGGCCTTCACGAGTACCTGATCAAACTATCATTATTTATCATGAAAAACAAACGGATTCTGACACTCATGCCAACGGTTCCTGACACCGAATATATCCATAAATGCACCTCGGCATGTGCCGGATGCAGTTCTGATCTGATCCTCAGGCATGTCCTGAAGGCTGCAGGTCCAGATACCGTACTGGTGGTTCCGGCCTGTTGCACCTCGGTGCTACAGGGTGTGTATCCGAATACGTCATTTGGTATCCCGGTTTACAATGTTGCATTCGCCTCGGCAGCAGCGGTTGCCTCAGGTATGGCAGCTGCTTTTGAAGAACTCGGGAAGAAGACGAACGTGATCGCCTATGCTGGAGATGGAGGAACTGTCGATATCGGGATTCAGGCTCTCTCCGGGGCACTTGAACGGGGGACCAACTTCCTGTACATCTGCTACGATAATGAAGCATACGGGAACACAGGGATGCAAAGGTCTGGTTCAACCCCGCTCGGGGCAAGGACAACAACGACGCCCGGTGGCAAGCCGCATCCAAAGAAGGATCTTGACCGGATCATTGCAGCCCATCATCTCCCGTACATGGCAACCAGCTGTAGTGCCTATCCCCAGGATCTTGTAAAAAAGGTTGAGAAGGCACTCTCGATCAAAGGGCCTAAGTTCATACACGTTCTTGCCCCATGTCCTCCTGGCTGGAGGTATGATGCTGCAAAGACTATCGAGGTCGGCAAACTTGCAGTAAGGAGTGGTATCTGGGCGATGTACGAACGTGAATATGATACTCTCACCCTTTCTGGTCAGACTAAAGCGGCGATGATGAAACCGGCACCGCTCGAGGATTACCTCAAGATGCAAGGTCGTTTCTCCGGGCTTAAACCAGAGCAGATCACCGAGATCCGCCAGTCAATGGAACGAAACCTGCGACTGCTCAAAATGGAGGCAGAAGGAACATGCTGACCATATCAACGGGAAACAATGCAGTTGCTGCGGCAGTGCGTGAAGCCGGAACTGCTGTTGTGGCTGCCTATCCAATCACCCCTCAAACCGAGATCGTCGAGCAGATTGCAAACTTTGTTACAAAAGGGAGCATGAAGGCCAGTTATATCCCGGTCGAGAGTGAGCACTCGGCGATGGCTGCCTGTATCGGGGCCAGCATCACCGGGGTTAGAACCTTCACCGCAACCAGTTCTCATGGCCTGCTCTACATGCATGAGATGGTGAACTGGGCAGCTGGTGCACGGCTTCCAATCGTGATGGCAAACGTGAACAGGGCAGTCGGACCGGGTTGGAACGTCTGGGCAGAGCACACCGATTCACTGCAGGCACGTGACACCGGCTGGCTCCAGGTATACGTTGCAACCGTTCAGGAGGCATATGATGCAACCCTCATGGCATTTCGGATTGCAGAAGATCGTCGTGTGTACCTCCCGGTCATGGTTAATCTAGACGGATTTACTCTCTCCCATATTACCCAGCAACTTGAGGAGGTCAAGGCCGGCGACTTCATCCCACCATTGGTCCTTGATCACAAAATTGATACTGAAAATCCTGGTGGCTACGGGTGCATGACATCTGCGGTCGATTATGTCAGAATCCGATCTGACATCGAACGATCCATGCGAGATTCGGTTGAGGTGATCAAAGAGACCGAGGCCGAGTTTGCAAAGCGGTTTGGCAGGACATACTCATGGACAGATGATTACCTCTGTGACGACGCCGAAGTGCTGGTTCTTTCGATGGGAACGCTTGGTAAGGAGGCCGAGGTTGCCATCGACATCCTGCGGAGCGAAGGGATAAAGGTTGGATCGATGCGTGTGAGATGGATCCGTCCCTTCCCTGAGCTCGATCTCCGGGATCGTGAGCTTGTCGTGATTGACCGTAACTACTCATTCGGGTTTGGTGGCATCCTCGCGGGATCGATAAAGGCAAAGACCGGAAAAGACTGCTACAACGTCATTGCCGGTCTCGGCGGGCAGGAGGTTACCTACAATGATATTGCCTCCTTTGTCAGGAACCGGAAAATCGGTACTGAAGAGTGGTTCGGGGTGAAGATCTGATGTACGAAATCAGACTTCACTCCCGGGGTGGACAGGGTGGTGTAACCGCAGCCAAGCTGATGGCCCTTGCTGCCTTTCGTGATGGTAAGTATGCAACAGCTGCCCCGTTTTATG
>QKDV01000001.1 GCA_003251955.1 Methanospirillum hungatei | reverse complement strand
TTGTTGGTTACTTTTCGCAAACGCACACTTGCTCGGTTTTATTGGCGGGTGCGGACAGATGTCCACACCATCAGTATTTCCTATGTCGAACCTGTTGCAACATCGCTGTTCACATTTCAGGTTCCCATCTAAACGGCCTCTAATGTTGTGTTCGAAGACTTATATGCCTTTGCAGGCAGCATCTCCGAACATTCAACAGTTTGAACCGTTCACCACGTTCGGTGTGAGCGTGGGATATTAATGTTGTATCAATTTCTATATATTTTCTTCTGTTGTTTTTTTAGATCCTCTGGCATGTGGTACTGATCATTATGGGTCTGATTTATCAGGTTTTTGGCTAATATCCTTTTAAAATTGAGTCTGTTAGTTGAGGGTCGTGAATTACTTTCTTCAGGATACCTTGCCGAATCGCATACGCGTTCATGTTTCTCTAATTTCCCTGAAGATCTATCTGCGCTTACTCATGTTCAGATATCTGGATCTAACTCAAAACTATTTTCCTGAATGACAACTAACAGAACTCTAACATTATGTAGATATATCCTGCGGAATAATTCCGTAGCTGTTTCAAATACCTGAATAAACGCAATGAAAAACACATTTCTTTTGTAGAGAATGGTCAACATATACGGAAGGCTATGAATACTGATATCCCCGCGGGGCCACCTGCAGGTGGTCCAACCAAGGATGAGATCCTTGCAATTTCTCTCTTTAAACTGAATCTATCTCCTGATGATATCTTTGCTGATCTCGGTTGTGGGACTGGCAGAGTATCTATGGAAGTAGCCCCGCTGGTGAAACGGGTCCTTGCCGTTGATCGGCGTGTCGAAGCATGTAACTGGACAGAATGGGAAGCGCAGAACAATAACCTCTCAAATATATCAGTATTCCATGACGACAACAGAACATTCCTCTCAACGATTGATCATCTGGATAGCGTTTTTGTTGGAGGATCACAAGGGCTAGATGAAGTGATTGATGCTCTTGCTGAACTCAAGGTCCGTTCCTTGGTAATAAATGCAGTGATGCTTGAAACCGTCAATACTGCAGTCTCTTGTCTGAAGAAGCATGGTATGTTCAGAGAGGTAGTAATGGCACAAATCTCAAGAAGTTATTCTATAGGATCAGGTATTATGTTCAAACCGCTTGATCCTGTCTTTATTATATGTGGTGGTACCGGATGCTGACGGCTGTTGGACTTGGGCCTGGTGATCCAGAACTACTCACACTTTCCGCTGTGCGTCATTTGAAAGAGGCAGATTGTGTTTTTGTTCCCGGAGGCATCGCTCGGAATCTGGTTGAGCCATACTGCACACCTGTTGAACTCTCCTTTCCTATGAGCCGTGATGAGGATGCAATTTCAAGGCAGATTGAAGAAAATGCTGATATCATTGCTCGTGTAGCTGAAAGTGGGAAAGCAGTCTTCGGAATCATCGGAGATCCAAATATTTATTCAACATTCTCAAGGCTCTGCGTTGTCATCAAAGAAAAGTACCCCAATATTCTGTTCAATACCGTTCCCGGTGTCAGTTCTATCACAGCCCTCACGTCAGTGACCGGGATTCCGATCAATGGTGGTTTTTCCGTTTCTGATGGCAGCCCTGACCAGGTACGGATTCAGATGAAGGTCAGACGGCCTCGTGAAACCGCTGAACGATTACGAAAAGAAGGGTACAGCCGGTTTGTTCTGGTGGAGCGGATGTATATGAATGGCATGAAGATCTGGAGGGATGAACTCCCTGATGAGAGCAACTACTTTTCGCTCCTGTTTGCAGAGAGGGAAGTATGAATCCGGTATGGTTTGTCGGTGCAGGGCCCGGAGATCCTGACCTGATCACGGTGAAAGGAAACAACCTGCTCACTTCAGCCGACCTTCTGATTTATGCAGGCTCTCTTGTAAACCCGGAACTTGTAAGCAGATCTCCTGCATCAGAAAAATATGACAGCAATGGGATGTCTCTTGAAGAGATGACTCCCCTGATGGTGAAGGCCTGCCAGGAAGGAAAACTGGTTGTAAGGCTTCACTCAGGAGATCCTGCCCTTTACGGAGCTATAATTGAACAGATGGAACTGCTCAGGGCAGAAGGGATATCAGTAGAGGTGGTTCCCGGAGTATCATCTCTGTTCGGTGCTGCTGCAGCGCTTCAGACGCAACTTACTCTTCGCGGTGTATCTGAGTCGGTTATCATCACAAGGCCTGCAGGAAAGACTCTGGAACATGATCATATCAGAGAATATTCACAGCACCGGGAGACGATGGCAATCTTTCTCGGATCAGATCGGCTGAACGAAGTTGTTGAAAAGGTACAACATCCCTCTAACACGCCGGCAGTGGTCATCTATCATGCTACCTGGCCCGATCAGAGGATTATCAGAGGAACGGTAGGAACAATAGCACAACTGGCAAAGGATGCCGGGATATGCCGGTCAGCCCTCCTGCTTATCGGAGAAGTCTTTGGTGATGAACTCCCTGGCCATGTCAGGTCTGAACTATATTCATGACCGGAACAATTGTTACTGCCCTTCATTACTTTTCAGATCCTGCACAGAGGGTTGCAACAGCGCTCGGTGGCTCCTTTGTTGCTTATCATGAATCAGTCTTCGCTGATGCTGTTGGTACAGCAGATCGGATTGTTGCCCTGATGGCGACCGGAATTGTGGTGCGGAAAATTGCCCCGCTTCTCACAGACAAATGGCGTGATCCTGCTGTTGTGGTGATAAGCCCGGATATGAGGTATGCGATTCCTATCTCCGGTGGGCATCATGGTGCAAATGATCTTGCATATGAACTTGAAGAGAAACTGGGACTTATCCCTGTGATTACAACTGCTACTGAGGCCACTGGAAGAGAATCTGCAGAAGGTATCGCTGAAGAAAAAGGCCTTCGTATTGTTAATCCAGGCTCTACAAAGAGATCAAATGCAGCGGTTCTCATGGGAACTGCTGGTATATATTCTGTAGAAGGGCCTGGAATGGTTATTGCTGGTGGCGGTGTTTCGTTTCTTGTGTCTGATGCACCCTTTACGGCCGGCATCGGCTGCCGGAAAGGAACAACATCAGAGGAGATCATCAGAGCAATTGATGAGGCACTTAGA
>QKDV01000133.1 GCA_003251955.1 Methanospirillum hungatei | reverse complement strand
TAGGTTACGCCAGCTTTGTGATGTGCTGCAATCAGACGATTAATACAAGGAGCCCTTTACCTATAGCCCTTTTCTGATCTCATCACGGGTTGTGTAGGATCTACTCTGTCTTATTTTTGAAATCTCGATCATGCGTTCGAGAGGGGCTCGTGCTGCATCCATAAGGCTCTGTTTGAGGAAGACCTCACCTGATCCTGTTGTCAGGCATGTCCTGACCTTCTCAAGAGTTACCTGTTTCATGGGTGCACATACCCCGGCAACAGAGAAGAACTTCTTTCCGACAACTTCTGACCGGAGTCGTTGAAGCATACCGGGTTCAGTACCGATGATGAAGGATGAAGCCGGTTCATCACGACAAAATCGTGTCATTCCACTGGTTGAACAGACAGCATCAGCCATATCAATGATCTCCGGCCTGCACTCCGGGTGTGCAACAAAGGCTGCCTCGGGATGAAGCCGCTTCATTGAGTTGACACTCTCTATGGTGATTGCATCGTGAACATAACAATACCCGGCAGCAGGGATTATCTCTTTTTTTGTGAACCTGCTTACATACGCAGCAAGATTCCTGTCCGGAAGAAAGATAACCTGGTCTACATCAACTGACTCAACGATCTCAATCGCGTTAGCAGAGGTGCAGCAGATGTCACTCACAGCCTTGGTTTCCGTTGTGGTGTTTACGTAACTTACCACATCTGCATCAGGGTACTGTAATCTGAGTTCTAGGGCAGCCTGTTCTCCTGCCATATGTGCCATCGTACACCTTGCCTGTGGATCCGGTAAAAGAACTCGTGCCTGCGGATTTAAGATCTTCGCGGTGTCAGCCATGAAGTCAACACCACAGAATAAGATTGTCTCTTCATCAGTCTCCTGAGCGGCTCTGGCCAGTTCAAGAGAGTCACCAATCTTTTCTGCTATCTGGTAAATCTCAGGTGACTGGTAGTTATGAGCAAGGATAAGTACGCCCTGTCGCTCTGCAATTTCCCTAATCTCTCTGATGAGTTCCTGATTAAATACAGGCTCTGTTATTTCTTCATCTGTATGTAGCATTTCACAATTGTGACGATCTACTATGTTCTCCTTTATGATAATCCCTATGATTCAGGTAATACCAGCATCAGTGAGAATCTAAACTATCTGGTCATACATGGTAATACGCCGTTGAGGAACTCAGATGAATTCCGACCGGATCAGGTAGGATATCTCCTTTACACAGGAATTTATCTATCCTGACAATGTCTCGACAAGCCTCTCTTCATAGCTGATCGATACAATCTGGAGTAGAGATCCATCACCGTGCGAATCTGGGACACGGGAGGGGGAGTGATTGATGCAATTGGTTGACATTCCTTTTTTTACATTAATGCTTATCAAGGAGTATACAGACCTGGCAGATCTCCCCGGATCCTGGCCATCCACAGATTTTGCAGGTCTCCATGGGAGTGTATTGTATCTTCCCTTTCAACCGTTCCCTGATCCCTTCCTCAGCACGGGCAAGGTTTCTCATTGAGCCCGGATGTTCCTGCTCGAACCGGTTTAAGAGTCCCCTGACTTCTCCCCTTAGTGCCTCTCCTGCATATGGGCATTCGGGAAGATCCATGAAAAGATCAGAAAGAATTGCGTAGAGTGTCACTTCTCTCTCGCTCACTGCTGTAAATGGCTTGATCCGGCGAGCAAACCGCGATGTGCTTCCTGAACCTGCAAAAACTTTCTTGATGTCAGCAGAGAAGGCGTTCATGAGTGTAGTCTGGGCATGATCATCCTGGTTATGGCCGGTTGCAATAAGACGGACTCCTTCCTGTTCAGCAAGAACTTCGAGAGATCGTCTTCTGAGAATTCCACATACTGTGCATGCTTTCCTGTTCGAATTCTTCATGAACTCATCCAGACTCCTGCCAAACAGTCCGGTAAAACAGATAATCCTGTGCTCGACACCGAGTTTATTACAGACCTCTTTTGCATGCCTGATAGTATCCTCCCGGTATCCGCTGATCCCTTCGTCAACCGTGAGTGCTATCAACCTGGATGGGATCTTATCTTTTAGGGCTGCAAGAGCAGCGAGAAGTGCTGTACTATCTTTTCCTCCGCTGAATGCAACTCCCAGGATATCAGGAAGTGACTCTTCCTGCATGAGGCGGCTCAGTACCCTCTCTTCTACAGACTCCTTGAGGTGCCGGCTGCAGAGATGGGCTCCGCTCTCCCGATCCAGGAACACAGCCCTGCTGGAGCAGTGCGAACAGAGCGGACGCTCACCCACCATGAGAAATCCTGATCAGCCTGATGATGTCAGTTTCATCGCCTATTGTATCCTCGGGAATGATCTCACCGTCCCGTGAGATAAGAAGTTCAAACGGGTTGAGCCCCAGATCCTGAATAATTGCCTCTATCGGCCTGTTTTCTGAAGCAACTTCTTTCTCATTCCCTTCAGGGAAGATTACTTTCATTGTCTCCCTGTTTTTGCGCCTGATTCATGCATTAACCTTGGGTTTGTAACAATAGTTGTTTAGATTTTCAATCCTTACATATCTCATTATATGGTTTAAAAATATAAATGGGATATAATGTAAACACCAAAATCCTGAAAAATTACATGGATATCCAGGAACCAATTCCTGAAAATCCTGACCTTCTAACTCGTTAAAAATCTTTAATTTGAAAAGAGGGGGCCTTACAGGCAGAGAATGCGTCTAGGGTGTGTCCGGTCCAATGGAGTTGAATAAACCCGGCTTAGGAAATCTGTCAACTCCTCCCTGACCTGATCAGGTTCGATTATTCCATCGATGTATCCGGATTGAACGTGGCGTCTGGGATCTGCAGTTGCTTTTACTGCTTTCTCTTTAGCCTTAACCTCTTCAGGGGTAAGGCCGCTCTCCTCTGCAAGTTTTGCTGCCGCCCTTGTTCCGTAGATGGTCAGTTCTGCATCGGGAAATGCCAGGAGCCGGTCAGGTTCAAAACCAGTTCCACACATGGCATACAGCCCGGCAGTATACGCCTTTCTGACAACGATGCAGATCCTGGGAACTGAAAGATTAGCAAGCGTAGAGAAGACGAGGGATCCATGATGAATAATTCCCGAACATTCAGACTCTTTTCCAACCATA
>QKDV01000242.1 GCA_003251955.1 Methanospirillum hungatei | reverse complement strand
ACCAGGATATGCCTGATATCCGAGTCATAGAGTTCATCGTATATCGGAAGAACAACGCCGCCCGGATACCCGAAGATTACATCTACTCCCTGCTCTTTCAGCCCTTCAATCAGTATCTGTGCGCCGCTTTTCATCTATCTCCCTCAACAGACGGTTCATTCCCGTCACCACAGCTTCTACACTTGCCTGGATGATATCAGTCCTGGCGCCGCGAGAAGTGATGGTTCTTCCATCTTTTCTCAGTTTTACGGTTACATCAACCATTGCATCAGTGCCGCCGGTGATGGCCTCGACATGATACTCATCAAGCCTGATGTCACCTGCGCTCGCGACCGACTGTTGCAGAACCCTGAGTGCTGCATCCACCGGTCCATCGCCGGTTGCTGCACCCGTCACCTCTTCCCCGTTTACTTCCATCGTGACTGAAGCAGTTGGAAGTATGTTTGATCCGCTCACCACCGTGAACTGTTTCACGCTGATGATTGGTTTGCACTCAAGGAGCATGACAGCATCAGATATTGCCATCACATCGGTGTCACTTACTCTCCGTCCCTCATCGCCGAGTGACTTGACCCGTTTTACTATCTCCTCAAGCTGACGTGGGTTTGGGTTGTACCCAAGTTCAGTAAGTGCTGCCTTGACCGAGGCAGAGCCTGAGTGCTTCCCAAGGACGATCCTTCTCTGTCGCCCCACTGACTCAGGGGTTATCGGCTCATAGGTTCGTGAATCTTTAAAGAGACCATGGGCATGGATCCCACTTTCGTGGGTGAAGGCCATCGTTCCGACGATCGGTTTGTTTGTTGCAAACGGTATTCCGGTCAGCCGCGAGACCAGGGTGGAGAGTGGATAGATCTTTTTAGTGTCTATCCCCGTCTTGTACCCATATAACGTCTCAAGTGCCATGATAACCTCTTCAAACGGGGTGTTTCCTGCCCGCTCACCTAGACCATTTACGGTGACATGGGAACAGGTTGCCCCAGCTTTGAACGCTGAAAGGGTTGTTGCAAGTGCCAACCCGAGATCGTTATGGCAGTGGATGCTGAGCGGAGCCATGCAGAGAGGTGGGATGATTTCTGCTGCCCTTTCGGGAGTGAGAACTCCAACCGTGTCACAGAAGCAGAGACGGTCTGCTCCGACTTCAATCCCGTCACGGTACAGCATTGCAAGAAACTTCTGGTCTGCCCGTGATGCGTCCTCTCCTGATAACTCAACGATCAGCCCGCGTTCCTTTGCATAGGCCACAGCACTCATAGCCATCGCATGGACCTGTTCGCGGGTCTTCTGCATCTTTTTAGATATATGAAGATCTGAAACCGGTATCACCAGGTGGACTGAATCAGCACCTGCATCTGCTGCACAGTCGATGTCCTGACTTAATGCCCTGACATAGGTACAACATTCAGCTGAAAGCCCTGCATCTGCGATAAGCCTGATCGCTTCTCTTTCGCCTTCTGATGCAACAGCCGACCCTGCCTCTATGACATCTATTCCTGTGTCAGAAAGAGCAGCAGCAATCTCAAGTTTTTGTGCTGGGGTCAGCGATACTCCGGGTGTCTGTTCGCCATCGCGGAGCGTTGTGTCGAAAAAGCGTAACCGTTTATTGCCCAATAAAACACTCACTCATAGGATATTGCTCCCATGAGTAGGTGGGGTCTTTTCTGCTAAATATGTTGTGCAGATGAAAATAGAAATTTATTATATTGTGGTTCGGTTTTCGTATCGTGTTGGTGCTTTTTGTGGGGGTGGATGATTGTGGGCGCACCATCGGCCTGGTAGATTCACCGTGCAGATGTCTGAACCCGTGGCTCGATGAGCTTCCATATCCAGTCAGCAAGTTCCCTGATGTTCTTTGTCTGGACGTAAACCTCACCTGGGCCGGTGATGTCGGTAACCAGAAACTCTCCTGACAGGAAGGTCTCTTTCCATCCTCCAAACTTCGTCACCTGGTATGAACAGGTGTCGCTGAATGCTACAAGGTGGAAGTTGTCAACAATGAGGTGTTCTCCTGGAGCCAGAACATGCTTGTCTATTGCTCCGAACGTATTGATGAAGAGCATGCCCTGACCAGAAACCTTAATCATAAAGAGGCCCTGACCGAAGACGCCTTTGGAAAAGCCCTGCCACTCAACATCAAGGTTGACTCCCATTTCTGATGCGATATACGCGGTCTTCTGGATGATAAATCCCCTGTCCGGCCCTATCTCCATGACCTCAACATCTCCGAGAGGTGCTGCTGAAAACCCAGCTTCTCCCGGGGCAGATGTTGCCGTGAATTCGTTAACAAAGAAGGACTGACCTCCAAGCAGGGTCATTCCTATCGTGGATAGAAGACCCTGTTTCCGCTTCCTGGTATGAACCTCAATGGATGGTTGCATGTAGGTCATCGCTCCTGCCTCGGCAACGACAGACTCTCCAGGCTGGAGTTTTACAACCAGATATCCATAACTCGGGCGGTATTTGATCTCGTAATTCATGAAAACCTCCGTGAATGTAATAGAACCTGGTGAATGAAAGAGTTATTGAAACAGTAACTACTGATTTACGGAAAAATGAATTGATAAATGTTAAGATATTTGGTATTTTTATACAACCCTTTTTTTACGAACATGGGTATACGATGGTCACAACCGAATCGTCATAGCCGGCAAGATCAGATTCATCCTGATTTGTCTCTGTAGTACCAAGAAAACCTGATTGTGCTTTACGTTTGTTCTTCTGATATGCGTTAATTGCATCCCAGTCCCCTGCCCTGATAAGTTCGCCGATCGAGGGTTCAGCCGTCATATTACATATCTCCCCCTCGTTTGAGAGATTGGTCTGGTTATCTAGGACAAATGAATTCTTAGTCTGGTTGCTTTCTGAATTGTTCGTGATTGATGTGTTTTGGTTTGCCTGACTTTGTGGAGTAATCTTTGTTGGAGTTACTGTTGGAAGGGGAGTCATTACTCTCGGAGTTGAACTAGTCGCCGATATGTTGCCTGCAATAAGTCCGGGGTAATGGGGATTTGCACCCATTCGTGCCCCTTCTGAGACCCCGAAATCACCGTAATCACCAAACCCCGCCCCTGCTCCCCCCGCAAAAACAGATGGAGATTGAATAATCAAGA
>QKDV01000265.1 GCA_003251955.1 Methanospirillum hungatei | reverse complement strand
AGGGAGATCCCCCTGATATTCGCATTGCTAAAGCAGGATATCGTGAATGGACCGGAATGCCTCACCTCAACGATACTCTGCTACTTGTCCCGTTGCAGATCCGAAATTGTTCATACTCAATTCAAGTTTTTGATGCTGATACACTCCTTCCTTTACCTAACATTCAGGTAAAGGCAGAGTTATTGGATGGAACAGTCCGACAGAACCAAACCAATTCAAAGGGAACGGCAACGCTTCCACTCAGAACTGAGCAGGTCTATGATCTCACAATATCAGGAGGTAAGTATCAGACGATCAGAGACAAATTGGTGACGGGTTTTGAGAATACTGCGGTTCAGTATTCAATGATCAAAAATGATCGGATTTCGCTTCTTGTTGAGGATGCATATACTCGGCACTCCCTGGCTGATGTCCTAATTATTGTTGACGGAAAGGATTCAGGGAAGACAAACGAGAAAGGAATTCTTATCACAAATATGAGCAGGGGTGTGGATCATATGATAGAAGCCAGATCCCAGGGATATGAGAAGACAATCCTACAGAAGAGTCCTGGGGAAGAGGATCTCATTCTTGATGTTGCGCTAGTGCCTCTCAAATCTACTGTGTTTGTCTCTGTTTATGATCCTGATAAACAGCCAATAGCAGGAGCAGATATTATGATAGACGGTGAGTCAGCAGGGATTACAACCCAGTATGGGGGAGATTCTCAATACCGGATCTAGAACTTCGATCCTACTTTTTCACTGTCAGTAAAAAAGGGTACAAACCAGAAAGCAGGACCATTGATCTCACATCAAATATTTCTGATATTATCTTTGATCTGACTCCTGATCTGATTCCTATACAAGTACAGGTGACGGACAATCAGGGAAATTTCCTTCCAAATGCTTCAGTTTTAGTAAACGGCTCTCAAATGGGTGTAAGTAACAGCAATGGAACTACTACTCTGTTACTCAAAGAAAACCAGACATATCATATTGGAGTAGAACTTGTAGATTATCTACAGAATAATACTACTATAATCCTGCCTGTTACAACCCCAGTTGTTATTGTTCTTGATCCCAATGAGAAAGAGAAGGATGCAGCCCCGTTCCCGTGGATGAATGCAGGTATCATCATCCTTGTGGTAGTGGTTATACTTGGTATCCTCTTTCTCCAAGGTCGAGGGAAGAGACCATCATCACGTGCAAGAAGAAAACGAGTAGACCTCAAAAAAAGATCACTCTAATTTTTACGGATCCAGTGGGAATCGAACCCACGTCCCCGGGTCCGAAGCCCGGTAGGATATCCGCTACCCCATGGATCCCCTAGACTGTTCCATCCATAAGGTATTAATGATTTTTATCCTACCTGTAAGGTATGATTCTGTCATCATGCTCGCTCAAGCAGAGACTCGGGGTTTCTGCAGGTGATGGAGGCGTTGTCCTTGAGCCATATGGCACCGAGTGCCAGCAACCTGCTTCATATGATCTGCGGACTGCAGAAGATTATACACTTGAACGCGGGATGATGACACTGGTAGCAACAATGGAATGGGTAGAACTGCCTCGCGATCTGGCAGCAACACTCCGCTGTCGTTCTTCATATGCTCGCCGTGGGCTCCTTCTCAGCGGCGGATTTGTGGACCCCGGATTCAGAGGTCATCTTACTCTCTGTCTGGTTAATATGGGTGCTGAATCTGTCTCTGTTCGTGCCGGTGACCGGATTGTACAGATGATCTTTTCAGAGGTCAGTGATGGTGATGAGATCTATAATGGCCGGTATCAGGATAGTAACGGAGTGGTTTCAGCACGATGATCAAGACGGAACATAAGTATATCGAGATACTTCGCATCCTCAAGGATCATCAGGAACCCATGGGTGCAAAACGACTCTCTGAACTTCTGGCAGAACGGGGATATGTGATGACTGATCGGGCCGTTCAGTATTATCTAAGATATCTTGACACCCGTGGGTTTACTGAAAAGGTTGGTAATCAGGGGAGGATCCTCACTCCTACCGGTATTGCAGAGACTGATCATGCCCTGGTGGAAGATCGTATCGGTTTTGTCATCTCAAAACTTGAGAGGTTGGCATTTCGCAGTACATTCAATCCTGATACATCGACCGGTGATGTGGCCTACAACCTGACCATCGTTCCAAACGATGAACTGGATGCGGTGATCAACACATTTAACAGGGTACGTGATGCAGGATGTAGTTTTTTCAGGTCCTACGCCCTTTTGGAACGGGATTCAAGGGTTCCATCTGGTCATACCGGGATTCTGACAGTCTGTAGTATTACTATGGATGGTGTCTTCCAGCATAATGGGATTCCAGTAAAAATGGCCTATGGGGGTACAATTCGTATTGAAGATCAAAAGCCGATTGAGTTTGTTGATCTGATCGGATATCAGGGCTCCACAGTGGATCCCCTGCAACTCTTCATTAACTCAGGCCTGACCTCTATTGGCTCCTTTATTACTGGAGGTTCCGGGGTTCTTCTCACGAATATCAGGCAGATTCCAGGTTCATCATGGGATCGTGCATCAGATTTGATCAAGAGGATGCAGGGATGCGGGTTTAGGTTTCCTCTGATGATGGGAAGAGGACAGATCTTTAATCTTATGACTGATCCCGGGCGGATTTCGCTGGTCTCATACTCCGGAATGAACTCAATCGGTTATGCAGCAGAAGAGGGTCTCAAATTAACCACAGAGATAGGAGCAGGAACCATTCCATTCTCACGGATTGTAAATAGTAATTAAAAAAAGTCCTTTTTTCTGGTTATTCTTTCTGAATTAACTGATCCAGTTCACTTACTCTGGGAATCTCATTCAATCCTGCAAGAACAATCATTACTGCCACATGAGAACCGTGTCTTGCCGATCCCGGGCTGTCACCTGATCTGAGTTCATACCCGTTTATACTCTCGTCAATCCATTTACGGACAGCCATAAACCCTTTCATGGAGAGTTCTTCTTCAGGTCCGATTAAGAGAATAAGGGCTTTCCTGGCTGATGCCAACTCACAATATGATGATATATCTCTGAATACTGCTTTTTCAGCCAGTTTAACAATACGGCCTGCCCTCTCCTGTCTGTAGGCAATTGATTCCTGCTTTTGACGGAAGAATCCTATTTTTGAGTGCTCTTCCAGGTGCTCGTCTGCAAGGCCAATCGTAATCAAGTCCATACCCGTGATGGTATTGAGGATCTCCCTTGTATCCAGAACCATCTGCGGCGGAGTATTCTGAACTTCCCCTGCCTGGATAAGCAACTGAATCCGTTTTGCGATCTCCTGATTTATCAGATCGTAGGGATCAATTGAGGTCTTTTCAGGGGTTCCTGGAATCCAAAACCGGTCAGTTACTGCCGGCCCGGTCTGTTGCACCGCTGTTTCTATCTGTTCTTGGACTTTATCGAGCCAGAGTTGGTTATCAAAAACGATGACTCCGTCAAGGATTTGACGGATCTGACGCATATTAAAAGCAGCACGTATCAGCCGTTCCTCCCCCTCGTCATTAGAAGGGAGTGTTACAAGGGCAAACACAGGCTCAAACATCGTCTCCCTGATGATCTCAACCAGATGAGGGGTCAGATCTATAAGACCTCCCCCGAGCCCTGCACAGAGGAGAACCGCATCATGGCCCCCAGCATCATTGGAACGGAGACGTGCTTTTACCTCATCAATGGTGAAAGTGGTGGTCAGGAGCTCTGGTGTGGATATTGAGTCTCTTGGAAAGTAGATCTTATGTTCTCGGTTTATATTTTTAAGATTCTCGAGAATAACGGGATCATTATCTACTGCTATGGCATGTACAGAAGTGCCA
>QKDV01000174.1 GCA_003251955.1 Methanospirillum hungatei | reverse complement strand
CCTCGTTTCTGGAGACCGACGGGGCATCAGATGTTGGTATTGAGATGCACTCACTCTCTAAGACCTACAACATGACCGGCTGGCGTATCGGAATGGCTGTCGGGAACAAGGAGATAATCAGGGGCCTTGGTGTTGTCAAGACCAACATCGACTCGGGAACCTTTAACCCGGTCCAATATGCCGCAATTGCAGCACTTTCAGGTCCGCAGGACTGTGTTGCAGAGGCATGCTCCATCTACCAGGAACGTCGTGATGTGCTAGTATCGGGCCTGCAGAAACTCGGGTTTGAGATTGAGGCACCAAAGGCAACCTTCTATGTCTGGCTGAAAGTCGATGACAGCATGGCAGCCGCTGCAAAGATGCTGAACGAGGCAGGTATTGTCGTGACTCCGGGTATCGGGTTCGGCAAATCAGGCGAAGGATATGTCAGGTTTGCAATCACCAGATCTGTTGACCGGATTCGTGAGGCAATTGGCAGAATGGAGTCAGTATCATGGTAATGACCCTTCCATCACACATCTCAATTAAAGATAAGCACCTCTGGATAAACGGATGCGATGCAGTAGAACTCGCATTCAAGTACGGCACTCCCCTGTATGTCACCGATGAGGACCGGATCAGGGCTAACTTCCATGGATACAAGAAGGCTCTTTCAGCCCGGTATCCATCCATCAGGATCCTCTATGCAGCCAAGGCAAACGGAAACCCTGCAATCCTGAAGATTCTGGCCCAGGAAGGAGCAGGAGCAGATGTCTTCTCATCAGGTGAACTTACCATTGCCCTGCAGGCCGGGATGAAGCCTGAGCATCTCCTCTTTAACGGAAGCTCAAAGACCGAGGCAGATCACAGGCTCGCGGTCGAGAAAGGAGTCAAGGTATCGCTCGACTCGATCGATGAACTGATGCAGCTAGACCGGATTGCAGGAGAAGCAGGAAAGGTCGTTGAGGTTTCGTTCAGGGTAAACCCTGCAATTGATGTCCCAACACACCCGAAGATCGCAACCGGGCTTGCAACATCAAAATTCGGCATACCGGCAGTTGCAATCACCGAAGCATACGCACAGGCACTTGCATGTAAGAACGTCGTGCCGGTCGGGATACACTGCCACATCGGGTCGCAGATCCTCTCTGTCGAGCCTTTTGCAAAAGAAGCACAGGTCTTGATGGAGGTTGTTGCAGAACTCCACAAGATAGGTGTAAAATTCAAATTCGTTGATCTGGGCGGCGGTCTTGGTGTCTGCTATGAGCACCTTGGCGGACCAGCCCCGGCATTTGATGCCTACGCAGATGCGGTTATGCCTGAGATCACTGCAACATTCACAAGACTCGGCATCTCTCCCGAGATCTGGATTGAACCGGGCAGGTCAATGGTCTGCGATTCCACTATCCTGCTTACGAAGGTCAACTCGGTGAAAAAAGCACATAAGACCTTTGTGAACGTGGATGCCGGGTTCAACACTCTCATAAGGCCTGCAATGTACGAATCATATCATGAGGTAATAGTTGCAAACCGGGCTGGAGAAAAACCCGAAGGGACCTATACCATCACCGGTCCAATCTGTGAGACAGGGGACATCCTTGCCCATGACCGGGAACTTCCTGCAGTCCAGGCTGGTGACCTTATCGCTCTCCTTGATGCAGGTGCCTATGGTTACTCGATGGCATCCCAATACAACGGACGGGGACGTTGCGCCGAAGTGCTGGTAAAAAGAGACAAATCAGCCCTTATGCGCAGGGCTGAAACCCTCGAAGACCTGCTGGCAGCCGTGGTATCACCCCCATGGCTGTAAGCATGGCAGGATTAGCATCTTTTTTTCAATCTTACACGGGCGACGAGAATAAAGAGGGATGCCTGTGGTAAGATACCACTACGCACTCGTTGACGATCTTATCAGCAGAGAGGAGTTTGATCGCAGGATAGAGAAGAAGATCGAGGACTGCGGAAACCTTGCCGATGAAGTGGCTGCCGCTCTTCTGGTAGTCAGGGATCTTGAAAGATCGCATGTAAAAATTAAAGGACTCCGGGGAAGATCCTCGCTTTTCTGTTTCTATGCAAAGATCCTTGCCTGCTCAGAAGTAAAGGAGTTTGACCGGGCTGATGGGAATAAAGGACTGGTAGCCCGGGTCACTGTTGCAGATGAGACAGGACAGGCCGACCTTGTCTTCTGGGACGAACAGGCGGCAGCAATAAGCGAGTCGTTCGAAGTGGGCGAGGTTGTTGAGGTCATCGGAAAACACGGGAAGAGCCTGAAGGAGATTCAACCCCTCAACCTGCGTAAGACCCATGTCGAGATAGACTGTGAGATGACTCCGAAGGAGCACAAGCAGCCTGAACGAAAGGACACCAATATTCTGATTATCAGCCTGCAGCCTGCTAAATCATTCACCCGAAAGGACGGGACAAGCGGTGAGATGATCAGCGGGATCGTCGGAGATAGTGCAGGAACAGCACGGCTCCTCTGCTGGGATGCGGTCATCCTCACCGGGTGCACCCCGGGAATGGCTGTGAGTGCATCCGGAGTTCTCGAAAAGGAAGGAGATTTCGGTGGCAGGGAGATCGTAATAGATGAGAACACCCAGATCACCCCTGCAGAAGAACGGCCTGATATCCCCCACACCCCGCTCGGTGAGGTACAACCTGACCAGACCGTGACAATTTCAGGAGAACTTGTACAGGTCCAGCCTCCCCGTCCGTTCACGAGAAGAGACGGGACTTCTTCATGGGTTCGAAACGTCAGAATATCAGACGGAACTGCCACTCTCCCTCTCGTGCTCTGGGATGACGAAGCCTCACGACCGCTTCTTACCGGGGAGAAAGTGATCATCTACCATGTGCCTGCTCGTGTAGGTCGAACAGGGGAGACAGAACTCTCTGTAGGACGGGGAAGCTGTCTGCTCATCATCCCTGTCGCGAACGGGGAGCGGATCACTATAGATGGGACAGTCATCGAGACACCGGGCGGCAAGTTCATCGACGACGGCGTGCAGGCATTTTTTCTGATAGAGGGAGAATACCAACATGGGACCGAGATCACCCTTCACGGAATTGTGAGTGGAAAAAGGCTATTTATAGACGGCAATGAGAAAAGCAACGTGTCCCCGGATGTTGTTCAGGCCGAGCTCGGGCACCTCCTTCAGAGTCTCGGATGAGTCAGAAAAATTACTTTCACCCTACGATTTGCACGCCCATATAATACTTACCTGAACTCAATCAGAATTTCACCAGAAAATATCTGATTTAATCACTTTATTTTGTGGTTATCTGATCATCCCTCCATCAGAGATAGCAGAATCCGGATATCTTCAGAACTGGAAAAGAGTTTCAGGTTTCCAGCTGAGAATCGAAGGGCATATCATCCGATTTTTACTCGTATCATACGTGTATCGACCATATCGCGAAAGTATTTACATCGCAGGAATTGAGTTTTTTTGTCGAACGGGAGCCACATCGCAGGAATTTAGAGGTCCAGATTTCGCTTCCTTTCACTTTCGCCCTGTTTCCCTGAACTTTAAATATGGATCTGAGTGATGGGTAGTGTAGGGATAGAACATTATGGCAGCAGAAGCATACCAACTTGAGGATATACCAGGCGTCGGACCAACCACTGCAGAAAAACTCCGTGAAGCTGGATACGAGACTGTCGAAAAGATAGCACAATCGACTGCCTCTGAACTCTACGAGCTGGCTGAGATTGGTGAAGCTACAGCCCGCAAGATGATCAAGTGGTGTGTTTCTCAAACCACTGATGATACAGAGACTGATGCAGGGTCATCTGATGCTGGTGCAGATAATGTGCCTATGAATGCCAAAAGACTGGAGATCGAGGATATACCAGGTGTCGGGCCTGCGATTGCAGAGAAACTTCGTGATGGAGGTTTCCTAACGATCGAAGGGATAGCCACCGCTACATCGTCAACCCTCTCTGAAGCGGCTGAGATCGGAGAATCAACCGCCAAGAAGATGATAAAGTGGTGCCGGGAACAGGCAGATATAGGAGGGTTCAAGACCGGGACCGAGGTCTTTGAAGCACGGCTTCTCATCAAGAAACTCAGGACCCTGGTTCCGGAAGTGGATGAACTCCTGGGAGGCGGATTTGAGACACAGGCGATTACAGAACTCTACGGTGAGTTCGGTTCAGGTAAATCCCAGATCGTCCATCAGCTTGCAGTGAACGTCCAGCTCCCGGAGGAACTTGGCGGGCTGAATGGCTCAGTCATATACGTGGACACCGAGAATACCTTCAGACCTGAACGTATCGAACAGATGGTAAAGGGACTTGAGATCGAAGACGCCGATCCACAGGAGTTTCTCAGGAACATCCATGTAGCACGTGCCCAGACCTCTGATCATCAGATGCTCCTGATTGAGAATACGCATGAACTTGCAGAAGAACTCAAAAAACAGGGTAAGCCGGTAAAACTGATCATTGTAGACTCGCTCACCGGTCTCTTCAGGTCTGAGTATGCAGGCAGGGGTACCCTGGCTGAACGTCAGCAGAAACTGAACAGGCATATGCATGATATCTTTAAACTATGTGATGAGTACAACGCAATCGGGCTTGTAACAAACCAGGTAATGTCAAACCCGGCGGTCTTCTTCGGCGACCCGACAAAGCCGATCGGAGGAAACATCGTCGGACACACGGCAACATTCAGGATCTATCTAAGAAAGAGTAAAGGAGGAAAGCGTATCTTCAGACTGGTGGACAGCCCGAACCTGCCAGACGGTGAAGCTACATTCCTCGTGGAAGAGGGTGGCCTCAGGGCCTGTTAAGTTGTGCTACGAGCAGTAATCACAGATATAGACGGAACACTAACTGACGAGAGACGCAGACTCAGTACGTGTGCAATAGAAACGATCAGAAAACTTCAGGATAACGGGATTCAGGTAGTTCTCGCGAGTGGGAACACCTCCTGTATCCTCAAAGGTCTCTCCAAGTTAATCGGAACCAGCGGGACATTTATCGGTGAAAATGGCGGAGTATACAGGGTAGAATTCACCGGGGATCTGAAGATCCTCCCAAACCGCCAGGTAGCACTTGATGCCCTGGATCTCCTGACCAGGCACTTTCAGGAGCAGGGGATTG
>QKDV01000159.1 GCA_003251955.1 Methanospirillum hungatei | reverse complement strand
AATGATTCCGAATACCGGGTTGATTCCAAAGTATGAACCGGTTCGGGCAGGACCGAGATCACGTAATGCCTTCAGGAAACAGAAGGTCATCAGGCCACCAAATCCGGTCATCCCAATCAGAGCTGCTGTGGCCCCGGGCAATGCCCCCGGGAATGGTTCACCGATGATCCGGGATATCGTGAAGGTGATCACCCCTGCAAAGAGGCCTTTGTACATCACGATTGCAAGTGGATCGCGACCGGCGATCTGGCGGGAGCAACTGGTGTCTACTCCCCAGCACAGGCAGGTGAAGAGGATTCCTGCTGCCGCTATTGAGATTCCGAACGGCTGGTCTGGTTTCCAGGCAAGGGTTATACAGGCAAGGGTGATGCATCCGAGTGCGGTCCAGACCCTCTTTCCTGCACGCTCTCCTGACACTATCCTTGCCACAAGGGCTGTTGCTACAGCCTCAAAACTCAACAAAACTGATGCTTCCCATGCTGTGACCGATCGGAGAGAGAGGGTGAGGCTTGTTGTTGCAAGCACAGCACCGAAGAAAGAGGCACCTATCACCCAGGGAACTGAGGTTCTGGTAAGTGGTGGCTCATCAGTGCGAACTCCCCGAAGATAGCGTATAAGTCGATATAATGCCGTTCCCCCGCCACTTCCAAGATAAATCATACTCGCAAGCGTAATCGGGGCTATTCCGGTTAAAGCCAGTTTTGCCATTGGGGCAGAAGAGCCAAAGAGTAACGCCGCACCAAGGATGGAAAGAACAGGCTTTGCGGGAGGAGAGATCACGGTCAGTAAATATTGGAATTAAAACCCGATAAATAAACGGGAGAAGAGAGATGGCTGATATATGTTCAGATTTTGAACTTACTCATCTCTTCTTCAATGAGCTGAGTCGATCCAAGAGCCTTTGTAACCACCTGTCTGATCTCATCCATTGAAGCATTTACATTTTCAATCATTGTCACAATCTGATTAACTGCGGCAGAAGACTCTTCGCTGGCTGCTGCAAGTCCGACAGACTCTTTTGCTGTCTGCTGGACCATGTCCCCGAATTCATGCACGGTGGCGGTGACCTCTTCAACAGAGGCTGCCTGTTCTTCACTGGCTGCTGCAACCTCATTCATGTTTCGATCTATGTCTGCGATAGAACCTACGATATCACTGAATATTGCCAGTGATTCTCCCACTGCCTCATCACCGGTCTTGACCTCGGTTAGTGATACCTTTACTGCATCGGTGATTGCAGCCGTCTTCTGTTGCAGGGCGGCGATGATTGATGCAATATTCTCTGCAGACTTCTGCGAACCTGTTGCCAGGTCTTTCACTTCTCCAGCTACAACAGCAAATCCGAGGCCCGCCTCACCTGCCCGGGCTGCTTCAATCGCAGCATTCAGGGCGAGAAGGTTGGTCTGTTCAGCAATTGAACTGATGATGTCAACGATTCTTCCGATCTCGTTCATCTGTGCACTGATATCTGTAACCATCCGTTCGATGTCGGCAGATGACTGCATGATACCCTGCATCCCGGTTTCTGCTTTTCCTGCAACCTGCTTTCCACGTCCCGAGAGATCAGAAGCACTTCCGGTAAGAGCTGTAACATCGTTCATTTTACTGGCAACTGCAGAGACGGTTGTGGCGAGATCCTGCATTGCACTCATAATCTGCTGGGTGCTGTTGCCGCTGTGTTCTGCCAGAGTGTTAACTGCATTAGCAATCTGGGCCACCTGCCCTGTTCCTGCTGATACATCCTCGATGCTGCGGTGTGCCTGCCCGATACCACTGGTCACAGAGTCAACGTTTGAACCGACATCATTCATGGCCCCCGCCAGTTCTTCGATCTCCAATATGACTTTAGAGATTACTTCTGATATATCAGCACCAATTTTGTTGAGTGCGTCTTTGAAGGTGACAAAATCGCCTTTAAGCTGCAGAGATGAATCAACCCTTACGGAGAAGTTTCCCTTTGCATATTCATCAGAAAGCCTCATTGCCTCCTTTATGGGCGTCACCATCGCGTCAACGGTCTGGTTTACTCCTTCGATAATATGGGAGTAATCTCCTTTGAACTTGGCTGGATCTCCCCGTACTTTCAGATTTCCATCTGCAGTGGCAGAGCTGATCGTCTGGACCTCATCCCTGAATCTCTCAAATGTCCTGATCACCTCAATGAACGATCTACTCAGAATACCAATCTCATCCTTGCTTGTTGACTCATTTATGGCAACAGAAAGATTTCCATTTGTAATCTGTTCTGAAAGCATGACAAGTTCGTTCATCCGCCTTGATATTGAGTTACCAAACCAGTATGAGATTGCAACACCTGCTATGGCACCGAGTATGATCACGAGAATGATGGTATTCCTGATTGCATCAATCGGGCTTAAGAAATCAGCAAGAGATCCGTTTGCGATGATGATCCAGTCAAATGGTTCATAGTATCCGAATGCGGCTACCTTGTCGACACCGTTATATGAATAACTGATGAACCCGTTCTTCTTGGTGATGATCTCCTTGATGAATGGAAGATCTGAATCATTCTTTCCTTCGCTCGTGGGGTGGACAATTGCATATCCTGTGCTGTTAAGGATGAACATGTAGCCGTTCTCCCCGATCTTCTTAGCCTTGATCTGATCTTTCAGTACCCCAACGGTTGAGTTCTCATCGACACCGACGTAAAGGATCCCAATGATGTCACCGCTGCTGCTTTTGATAGGTTCATATGCGGTGATATACTTCTTACCGACCACATTTGCAGAGCCATAATAGGTCTCTCCCCTGTTGATGACAGCATCATACACTGCCTGTGAGACTGTCGTTCCGATTGCCCGTTTTCCATCTGCCCCGATGACGTTTGTGGAGATCCTGACTGCTTTGTCCCCTTCCTTCTGGAATATTGTTGCTGTCCCACCGACCAGTTGTTGCACACCGTCTACGATCTCAAAGTTATCATTCACAACATACTGTGATGATCCGGATCCTAGCACCAGTTTTCCGTCACTGATCTCGGGTTGCCCTTTGTTGTAAAATGAATTACGTAAAATGTTGAGATCATCGTTCACCTTGTTCTGGGTGAGGTTGTTGACCGTGGCGCTGGCGTCCTGCATATCAACAACCTGATTCTC
>QKDV01000261.1 GCA_003251955.1 Methanospirillum hungatei | reverse complement strand
GGAGATTATCAAAGGAAAAGGAGCTACTGAATTCGGTCCGGCATGGCACATATCAGAACTGGTCAGACTAATCCTTTCAGATGCAAGAATATGTATTCCTTGTTCCTGCGTTCTAGAGGGAGAATACGGAATAAAGGACTGTTGCCTTGGTGTACCGGCAATTATTGGAAAGGAAGGGATTTGCTCAATAGAAGAGTGGGATCTTGATCCATGGGAACAATTCCAAATTCAGGCAGCCGAATCCTTTGTTTCAGGGCTTTGCAGAAATCTTGACGGAGAGAAACGATGAGCCCTAACATTATGAACCCTGACGAAGTCATCAAAAATAACGAAATCCTGCTTGGGGTGAACCAGGTCGAATACTCCAACGGGCCTGAAGGGCCAGTTATCCATCTCTACGGAAGAGAACCCAGCGGTACTGCCCGGGAACTCATAATCACCGGATTTAAGCAGAGCAACTCTCCAAAGTGCCGCTGCCTATGCAGGTCACCAGGGTAGAAGACACTCCTTACTGGTCAATTCACCGTGAGGAAGTCCGCCGGATGTATACACAGCGGCCAACTGATGTAAGGGATGTTCGAACAGATTACACCCACTTTGAAGCAGACATTCCATTTGCTACCCGTTTCATGATTGACAAGGGGATCACTGCAGGCGTCAGGATTCCAAGCGATCAATTTCAGATCCCACACGAACAGGTGATCCCCGACGATGTGAAGGCACCCACCCGGAGTTGCATCCTCGATATTGAATGTCAGGATGACAAAGGCGGGCTTCCGGACCCGGAACGTGATGCAATCATCTGTATTACTGCATGGGATTCTTTTGATGATGAATATAAAACATTCATTCTACAGAACCCGTCGCATACAATAACCCCGGATCTCATCAGTACTTCAGGCCCCTTGGAGAGTGGATGCTTTAACAGATCCTGTCATGAAGTCCAGATCTATGCAACAGAGAAAGAATTACTCTCAGGATTCGCGGCCTACATCACAGAAAAAAATCCGGATCTTCTGACCGGATGGAACTTTATCGATTTCGATCTTCCATTTATTCTCGGTAGAATTAAGAAACTATCCCTTCCAGGTGACATTCTCGCACGACTCAAAGGACCCTCAGAGCGGAGTACCATTCGGGGAAGAATCGAATTTGACCTGCTTGCAGCTTACAAAAAGATGCAGAGTTCTAAACTTGATTCATACCGACTTGATGCAGTTGGTGAGCGTGAAGTTGGTGATGTAAAGGCATTCCACTACTCACCAGGAATGACCACCGCATTCTGGAAAGACAGCCCTGCAAAGCTCATTGAGTACAATTACAAGGATGTAGAACTTTGCGTCAAGATAAATCAGAAAAACAGCATCATTGAATTTTATAAAGAAATTTCCAGATATGTCGGATGCCCGCTTGACCGCACACTGAACTCTTCAAATGTCATTGACATTTACATCCTACGCAAAGCATTTGGTAAATTTGTTCTCCCATCTAAGGGTTATACAACAGGTGATGAGTTTGAGGGTGCCACTGTTTTTGACCCAAGCCATGGTCTGAAAGAGAATGTTGTTGTTCTGGATCTCAAATCTTTGTACCCGATGGCAATGATGACAATCAACGCCTCTCCAGAAACAAAGGATCCAAATGGGGAATTGATCGCTCCGAATGGGATCAGGTTCAAAGCAGAGCCAGATGGACTTACACGGAGTATCATCAGTGAACTACTGAAAGAACGCGATGAGAAGAAAAATACGCGGAATTTGTATCCATTTGGATCACAGGATTATCATCTCTACGACATGCAGCAGAATGTGATCAAGGTGATCATGAATACTTACTATGGAGTGAGTGGATATTCGCGATTCAGACTCTATGACAGGGAGATCGGTGCCGCTGTCACTTCTGTGGGTAGAGCCATAATTGAACATACACGATCAATCATTGAGGCCAATGGATATTCGGTAATTTATGGAGATACTGATTCCTGTATGATCCAGCTCCCGGCAGGCGATCTGGAACAGACAATCAGGATTGCACGGGAGATAGAAAAAGAGCTTAACGGAAGTTATGATCATTTCGCCAAAACTGTTCTCCATGCCGATCACCACTTCTTCTCTATCAAGTTTGAAAAGGTGTACCGCAGGTTCTTCCAGGGAGGAAAGAAAAAGCGATATGCGGGCAATCTCATCTGGAAAGAGGGAAAGGATGTTGATGAGATCGACATGGTCGGATTTGAGGCGAAACGATCCGATTCTCCTCTCCTTACAAGGGAAGTGATGAAAGAAGTGATGAACCGGATTCTTAAAGGAGCAGAACTTCCGGAAATTAAGCAGTACCTGGGAGGAGTGATAAAAAAATACCGTGCCGGCGACTACCCTCTTGATGAAATAGGAATACCCGGGGGTATCGGGAAAGGACTTGCTGATTATGATATTGCTGACGCCCAAATTCGTGGTGCCAAATATGCGAATGAGAACCTTGGAATGAACTTTGGTAAGGGAAGTAAACCAAAGCGCCTATACATCAAGACAGTAAAAGGCAAATATCCTAAGACTGATGTCCTCTGCTTTGAATACGGAGACCAGGTACCTCAGGAATTCGTAGTTGACAGGGAATTGATGCTTGATAAAACCATCAAACAACCGATCTCACGAATTTTAGAACCAATAGGATGGACCTGGGCTGACATGGATCCTACAAGGACCACCCTTTCAGATTTCTTCTGATACCAATGAATGAAGAACAAGCACAATCGGTATCAATCCCAAGGATTGTCATAGCAGGAATCCACAGTAACTGCGGAAAAACAACCGTCGCTCGTGGACTGATGGCTGCATTAATTAAACGTGGATTTATCGTCCAACCATTCAAAGTTGGTCCTGACTTTATCGATCCCAGCCATCATACCCAGATCTGCAGTCGACCTTCCCGCAACCTTGACCCTGTAATGATGGGAGAGTCTGCAATCCTGGAGACATTTAAAGCCGCTAGTAAAGGAGCAGATATTGCTGTCATCGAAGGGGTGATGGGGATGTTTGACGGACTAGATGGAACCCATGAAGGGAGTACTGCCCATGTATCCCATCTCTTACAGGCTCCGGTGATACTGGTCATACCAGTAAAAGGTATGTCAGGAAGCGTGCATGCCATAGCGGAGGGGTTCAGTAGGCATGATCCTAAAGTCACTATATCTGGAGTAATCCTGAATATGGTTGGAAGTGCCCGCCACAAAACCATTCTTCAGGCACGAAAAAGTATCGAACAACTGGGGTATATTCCGTTTACAAGGGATCTCGAGATAGGGAGCAGACATCTCGGACTTGTAATGGGAGAGGAATTGCTTATCCCAGAAGGCCTTGCCAGTATGCTTGAGGAGCATGCTGATGTTTCACGCCTGATAAATATCGCAAGCAGTGCTCCAACCATAACTCTACCAGAGAACAGAGAAAGTATCCACCCAGAGTCTGTTCGCATCGCAATAGCAAACGATCCTGCATTCTGTTTTTACTACCAGGATAATCTGGACAGGCTCAAGAAATCTGGAGCTGAATTAATCTTTTTTAGTCCGATGAGTGA
>QKDV01000093.1 GCA_003251955.1 Methanospirillum hungatei | reverse complement strand
AAAAGGTGGATCATCAGGTGTCAGGATCCTGGTGATGGATGATGAACCCGGGATTAGAGAGGTGCTCCATCTTATCCTCAAAAGGGAAGGATTTCACGTGGATGTGGTAAGCCGCGGTGAGGAAGCTATAACTGCTGTAACTCAAGCCTATGATGAGCTGAACCCTTACCAGGTGGTAGTTCTTGACCTGATCATACCGGGAGGGATGGGCGGAAAAGAGGCCATACAGGAGATCCGAAAGATATCTCCATCTATCCTTGCAATTGTCTCAAGCGGGTACTCTGACGACCCGATCAGCTCCCGGTTCCGCGAATTCGGGTTTGATGCATCTCTTCCAAAACCGTATCACCCCAAAGATATGATCTTACTCCTCTTCTCTCTGCTTGATGAGCATTACAACAGTAAAAACTGCAGGTAACCTCTTTTTTTGAATGGCTTCTCTGACCGAAGAGCGGTTATACCTGAAGTGATGATGCATACCCATGCTTTTCGGAGATGACGGAGGACGGTATGCAGACCTTGCTGATCTTGTGGAAGGAATACTTGATCGCTGTGATGATGACCCGGCCTGTATTGCTGCTGAACTGAATACGCTTGAACCAGAAACGAGAAGTGATATCCTCTCTTCTGATCTTCTGAATGCATGGCAGGTCTTCTGGTACTTCTTTGAGTCATACCCCGGTAACGAGCATGTCGAGTACCTGGTCTTCCATTCAGCAGGTGAACTTGCCCGTGGGGTGCCTATGGGGGATGCAGGTATCTTCACACTCACCTTCTTCGTTAAAAGTGGGCAGCCCGGTATTATTATCGAGGATGACATGGCCGAGGTTGCAAGATTCAGTGGTCTTTCATCCTGGAGTGATACCAAAAAATTTCTTGAAAATGAAGGATAGGAAGGTCTGAATCCTTCTCATTTCGGATCCTGAAACACCCTATCCTGTAATGAGGACTGGTTGTGACTCCTCACTGATCACTACATTCTAAACCAGATCCAGTCTCACTACCACCTTGGTCAGCCCCACACGGAGGAAACGCCATCCTGATCTCATCAGGCCTGCCAATGATCATCAGGATATCTGATCCTCTGATAACCTCCTCTCCTCCCGGATTGATGATCATCCGGTTCCCCCTTCTGATCGCTACAACCGAGACATGAAACCTGCTCCGGAGCTGGCTCTCAGCCAGGTTTTTTCCAGTCCACTGAGAGGACTCCATGATACGGATCGACCTCATGTCGATGTCAGGAACGAGTTCTCTGAGGTCGTCAAAGGTTGCAGGTGTCGTCGAGATACTTCTGAGCATCTGATATCCCCCTGCCCTGATCTCCTGTACAAGGCGTTCTATCTCATCTTCAGGGATCAGATATCTGTTAAGTATCCTAGTGAATATCTCAATAGAGGTTTCAAACTCTTCAGGGATTACCTCATCAGCCCCGAGGTCTACCAGGGTTGCAACCTCTCCCATAAATCTGGTTCTTACGATGATGTATACGCCTGGATTGATTTCTCTGGCAATGCGGACCGTCTGCTGGGTGGCGAATGGATCATTGACCACCACCACAAGAACTCGTGCATGTTCGATCCCTGCTTTCATGAGAACATCTGGCTGGGCTGCATCACCATACTGGATTGACTCTCCCTTCTTCCGTTCTTTTCTTACCGTATCCGGGTTCATTTCGATGATCCGGTATGGAACCCCTGCAGCCCTGGCTGACTTAGCCACATTCGTCCCGTTCAATCCGAACCCCACGATGATGATATGATCCTTCATCTCCACGGTTTCCTTTTCGGTAATTATTACATGATTGGGAACAATTCTCGTCAAAGGTGCAGCAAGCCGTGGTGATATGCGGGTTGAGAGTGAAATGAGGAGGGGAGCGAGCCCCATTGTGACCACAGATACGTCAAGGAAGAGCTGGTACTGATCTGATACCAGAATTCCTGCCGTAACGCCGGTAGTTGCAAGGATGAACGAGAACTCTCCGATCTGGCTTAGGGAGATCCCGGTGAGCACCGATGATCGGGCAGGAAGACCTGATGCGATTGCCGCGAGCGTTCCGGTTCCGTACTTCACTGTAATGATAATGATGACCAAAGCAATCACCTCGACCGGGTGGGAGAGGAGGTAGGAAATGTCAAAGATCATCCCGATAGAGATGAAGAAGAATGCCGCAAAGATGTCCCTGAATGGAATTATATTGTACATTGCATGCGTCGAGTACTCAGACTCTGAAATGATAAGTCCAGCAAGAAATGCCCCCAGTGCCATTGAGAGCCCGATCTCCGATGTCAGATACGCAATGAGGAGGCAGGTTCCAACAACGATGAAGAGGAACATCTCTCTGTTACGCAGCCTTGCAGCGTAATGGAGCAGGTACGGGATCACATACCGGGATGAGACAAATACCACTATGATGATCAGGATCCCTCCTGCCAGAAGTTTCAGAACTGATGGACTGTCAGCGGTGTCCCCCCCGAGAATAGGTGTGATCATCATCATCGGGATGACGATCAGATCCTGAAAGATCAGGATACCAAGAGCTGCCTTGCCGTGAGGGCTGCTTACCTCCTGCCGGTCGGAGAGTACCTTCATCACAATCGCGGTGGAAGAGAGAGATACGAGCATTCCAACAAAGATGGCGTGGCTTAAGTCAAGCCCGGCAAGTTTCATGAAGGCAGATGTGAGCAGTATTGTTGAGAAGACCTGAACAGCCCCCCCGATAAGGACAAACTGTCTGCTTTTAAGGATATGGTTGATCGAGAATTCGAGGCCTATTGTAAAGAGAAGAAATATCACGCCAAATTCTGCAAAAAAATCTATTGAGTCCTGGTTATGGATAAGGCCGAAACCCGCAGGACCTACAATGATCCCGGTGAGGAGAAATCCGACAACTGAGGGGATCCTGATCCGGTACAGCGCAAGCAGCAGGAACACTGAGAGGAGAAAGATGACCACGATGTCAGTGAAGATTGATGTGTATAGGCCTTCCATCCTGTTCTCCAGATTGATTGTTCAGTTTTGTGGCTCTTAATATAGGATATTTCTCCTGTCCGGGATTTGGAGACGCTTTTATCCCTACAGCGCTGAGGCATTTACACGAATGAGGGTTGCAGGAGTTGCAGACAT
>QKDV01000218.1 GCA_003251955.1 Methanospirillum hungatei | reverse complement strand
ACACGCCTGTACCCAAAGCGCGGCAGAAAAAGTTTAATAACCCCTTTTTTTCTACTGGAGTCTTGAATAATTTCAGTGATTTTTTTGTGCGTGCCTCACATACTGTTTTTATTATTTGATGTTCTTCCTTCTCTGTTCAGTTCGGCACGATATTGTTCAATTGTTCATTTTTTCATTGGGTAATCCATATTGTATTAGGCAATCACTTGCCTGCCCGTTAAGGTGACCTGTAACACTTTTAATGAAACTAAATACGGCGTTACTCATGTGTTTCTGCTCGAATAGGGTCCATATGAAAAGCCTGAACATTAGTGAGCATCAACCTTATGGGTTCTGAACTCAAACGAGGAAGGATTCACATTTAGTTGATCATATGACCCCTCATCAACAAACCCGGCCTGAAGACGAAAAAACATCTATAGCACGACTTTCAGTTGCCTCAAATACCACTCTTGTTCTTCTTAAGTTGGTTGTTGGCCTTTCACTTGGTTCTGTAAGTATCATTTCTGAGGCTATTCATTCTGGAATGGATCTCATTGCTGCAACAATAGCCTATTTTTCTGTGAAAAAGTCTGCTATTCCCGCAGATGATGACCATGCTTTCGGACATGGAAAATATGAGTCTGTGTCAGGGTTGATTGAAGCTGTTCTGATATTCATTGCAGCGGTGATAATTATCAGAGAGGCTTTGCTCAACCTGATTGAACCCGGGGAAGAGATTCTTGATCCAACTCTGATGTTCGCAGGAATTGCAGTAATGGGAATTTCAGCCCTGGTAAACGCATATGTATCTCACAGGCTGATGACGGTAGCAAAACTTACAGAATCTGTAGCTCTTGAAAGTGATGCCTGGCATTTGCGGACTGATGTTTACACCTCTGCCGGTGTAATGCTCGGTCTTATCCTTATACGTATTACAGGGATTGCTATCCTTGATTCCCTTGTGGCAATCGGTGTTGCAATTGTCATCCTCAAAGCAGCCTGTGATCTAACAACAAAAACCTGGAGTGATCTCATCGATCACCGATTGCCAGATGATGAAGAGTCACGGATCCGGAATATTATCTGCAGTCATTCCTCTAAGTACGTAAATTTTCATGGCCTCCGGACCCGTCGTTCTGGTCCACAGATATTTATCGAGTTTCACTTGGTCGTAGATCCAAAGGTGACAGTTCTACAGGCGCATGATCTTACTGACCACTTGGAGTATGATCTGAAGACTGAGTTTCCACGATCATATACCACGATTCACGTTGAACCATGTAGGCACTCATGTAATGAATGCAGTTCACGTTGTGATATCAGATCAGAAAATTAGAGTGAATGGGAGAAATCCCCATTTTAACTAAAAAATTAGTATGCAGTGATTAACCTGCTCTTATATGCGGTACTCATCTTTCCTGATCTGCTTATCGTGAGTCGCACCGAATACGTTCCCTTTTTCGTATAGGTGTGTACTGGGTTTTTCTGGAACGAATAGCCTCCATCACCAAAATTCCAGGACCATGCGGTTGGCTGACCAATTGACATATCAACAAACTGCACTCTCAATGGTATTCTTCCGCTCAATGGTGATGCAAGGAATGAAGCTGTCAGGACACTTGGGTATGGTGTGGGGGTTGGTGTAACAGTTGGTGTGGGCGAGAACGATCCAATTGCTGTCGCTGCGTTTAGTCTGCCTCCTGTTGCAACCTTACCTGACAATGAACTGAGTCTGTCAACAGTGTTCAGGATCCGATCCCTGATCTGATTCTTTGTCATTGAGGGATATGCTGCTTTCAGAAGACCGGCTACTCCTGATACATATGGGGTAGCCATAGATGTTCCTGAAAGATACTGATACTGACCGTTTTTATATGTACTTCTGATGTTCACTCCGGGAGCAGCGAGATCAACTGATGATGTGCCATAGTTCGAAAAACCTGCGAGGTTATCCTTGTTATCAGTTGCAGCAACCGATATGATGTTACTACTGCTTAGCGCTGCAGGGTACTGCGGATATTTATCTGAGTTTTGCCCGCTGTTTCCTGCTGCACATACAACAACGGCAGGTGAGGCATCTATTGCATCTTTTAGGGCCTGAGTGAACTGGGTTCCTCCCCACGAATTCGAGATAACCTGAGCACCCATTCGGTTTGCATACAGAATTGCTGATATTGCATCAGAGACGCGTCCGTTTCCTGAAGCGCTCAGAAATTTGAGTGGCATTATCTTGGCGTTCCAGCAGACTCCGGTGATCCCTCGGTTGTTGTTACCTACAGCGGCGATACTACCAGCACAATGGGTCCCATGTCCATGGTCATCCATTGGGTTGTTATTATTGGAGACGAAGTTCCATCCTCTGACGTCATCAACGTATCCGTTCCTGTCATCATCAATACCATTGTTTGGGATCTCGCCGGAGTTTTTCCAGATGTTTGCTGCCAGATCCGAGTGGGTATAATCGACCCCGGTATCAACAACAGCGATAATTACTGAAGAGGATCCTGTTGTGGTTCCCCATGCATCTGGTGCCTTGATGTCAGCCCCGTATTTTCCATAAAAAGGTGCCTGGCCCGTATTCTTCAAACCCCACTGGAGAGAGAATTCAGGATCATTTGGAGTTCTCAGTGATGCAACTTCAAGACTGTCCACAGTTGATGATATCTTATCTGCCTGTTCAGGTGGCAACGTTACCAGATAATCCGGCTCAGCATAGAGAACGTTTGGGTTGGCGGTGTATTCCTGGATCGCTGTTGATACTGGCACTCCCTTTACCTGTACAAGCTGCATCCCTGGAATACCTGCCTCTGTGTAGTCAGTCATCACTGATGCACCAACTTCAGCATTCGCTGTTGACATCACTGAAGGCAGGGCCGACATCGTGCTTATTGTATCGGTTTTATACCTCACAATCACACGTTCTGGTACATACTCTGCAGAAACCTGAAGAGATGGCGAGGATTTAACCTCTACTAAGTTTTGTTCTTCAACAGAAACCGCTGATGTTTCTGAGTTTTCCTGACTTGCCAGAACACTCTGACCCGCAATCGCGAGGATTACGAGTGCCCAGCACATCATTGAAAAAATTCTGTGATTCATTCCCATCTTTCCGCGAATTCAAATCCTGATCCTCTATTAAATTTATATT
>QKDV01000042.1 GCA_003251955.1 Methanospirillum hungatei | reverse complement strand
ACATCAGTATGATTCACCTGGATGCTTGCGAGGGCCGTTGTGACAAATCATTCGAAGAACTTTACGTTGAGTTCGAAGGGGATGATATCAATGAGACAGATCTCATAAACGGACTCCAGGAACTCCAAACTGTTAATGAAGTAATTATTCACCATTCCTTTGGTGATATATTCGGGAAACGTGTCATTATTATTGGCGGAGGTGCTCAAGTTGCTCAGGTCGCACTAGGTGCCGTTAACGAGGCCGACCGTCATAATATCAGGGGAGAGAGGATATCTGTAGATACTATCCCTCTTGTTGGAGAGAAGACACTGGCGCAGGCTGTAGATGCGGTTGCACGACTACAGCGGGCCTCTATCCTTGTCCTTGCAGGATCCCTTATGGGAGGGGAAATCTCAAGGGCAGTTGATCGCGTAAAAAGAGAAGGAATCCCGATCATTGCACTTAATATGGCAGGCACGGTTCCAGATCATGCTGATCTGATAGTCACTGATCCAATACAGGCCGGAGTTTTTGCAGTAATGCATGTATCATCAATTGCAGTTTTTGACATTTCTCGTGTAAAGGGGAGAAGATTTTGAATAAAGAGATAGAGAAAGCAATTCAGGTTCTGAGAAAGGACGGGTTGATCGTTTATCCGACTGATACCCTGTATGGTCTCGGAGCAGATGCGTTATCTGAAGAGGCAGTTCACAAAGTATTTGAGGCAAAAGGCAGGGAATATCACAAGCCGATATCAATCGCGGTTTCAGATTCTGATATGATAGCGGCTGTAGCCTATGTCGACGAAATTGCAGAGGCTTTTATTGAGAGATTTATGCCCGGGCCCATAACTATTGTCATAAAAGCCCGGTCCATTCTTCCGCCTCTTCTGACGGCAGGAACTAACCTTATCGGTATCAGATACCCGGCTCAGGATGTTGCACTAGAGATCATCAGCAGGTTTGACAGCCCAATCACTGCTACAAGTGCAAATCTTTCAGGTTCACCTTCTCCTGTTACAATAAATGACGCGTTAGTTCCTCATGATTTTGCAATCGATGTTGGAGCACTCAGAGGAACTCCATCAACAGTTGTAGATCTTGTAACCAAAGAGATCATCAGGCCCGGAGCAGAGATCGAAGAGATAGCTGCCATGCTTGCGGAGTGGGTATGATTCCATCCTGCCCGTTTCGAATTCGTGACTTTATTCGTGATGCAGATAACTGGCTCTATGCCGTTGCTGCATATGATACAAATGGAGGCGCCGGATGTATTCTCAGGTATATCCCGGACCAGGAAGGAGATCGGGTAGATCCTACCGGAACTCGGTACAGGAAGGTCGGTTTTGAAGAGGCATATGATCTGATCGCAAAGAAAAAACCTGAGTACTCGGGACTTATCCACCGGATTCCCCTTTCCGATATCAAGGAGATATTAAAGCCGGATGAGCAACTGGCAGCAGTCGCTGACCGGGATAATCAGGTACAGCGATTTAAGGAGATCTTTAATCTACCGGAAGGGACATACGGCGTCACCGGATCACGACTGTGTGGAATAGCAGATACCAGTTCTGATATCGATGGGGTTGTGTATGGGAAGTGGTTCTCCCATGCACAGCAGAGACTCAGGGAAGGTATAGCAATAGGTGAGATCGAAGACCTCGATGATGCACTCTGGAGATCTGTATATAAAAAACGCAATCCCGATCTTGGATATGAGGAATTTATTCTTCATGAGCAGAGGAAATGGAATCGCGGGCAGATAGACGGTACATATTTTGACCTGCTATATTCCCGGGGATACGATGACCTGCCGGGTTTTGTCATGCATAAAGGGGAGGTTCTTGGAACCAAAACCATTGAGGCAACAGTCACAGATGACACATTTGCCTATGACAGCCCGTCGATCTTTGAAGTATCTCACCCGGAGATCAGCCGTGTATTGTCTTTTACCCATACCTATACCGGTCAGGCAAAAAAGGGTGAAAGGATCGAGGCACAGGGTATCGTAGAGAAGCATGGCGATCAAAAGTGGCTCATAGTCGGTACAACCCGGGAAGCGAAGGGAGAATTCATCAGGTCCCTGTCACTTCTTGAAGAGAATACTTGAAAGGGTCCGGGGCTTATCAACATTGCACTGATTCGTATACATACAATTTTTACACGGGGCATGCAGCGGCTTTTCCGGGAGATCTCCTTTCATCACTTTTTGAGCCATTCTCAATGCCTGAAGCAATCTTCTCCGGTCCCGGGGCTGTGGCTCGCAATACCTGACTATTCCGTCAGGAATGTACTCGATGTATCCTCCTGCTATGTCAAGACCTGCGGATTCTTTAAGGCAGAGAATATATGCCGCAAGCCGGACCCGGTCATCTGACCAGCAACCAAATTCGGGGGCACTAGAGTTTCGGATTATTGCAATAACATTTTCTGATGAATCATACTTGTCAACAAGACCATAAATTCCGTACCGGTCAGAATTCACCTGTATTTCACAATCTGTATATGCCATCAGGGGTGTATGGGATGTACTCTCCAGGCACATTGAAAGGTATTCTCTCATGTCGGGCCTGACTCCGGGGTCAATCAGACAGATCTCATCCCAGAGTTTATCTTCATCCGGTGTATTATCTCTGCAGAGAGAGACCTGCTTGCAGATAATGTATCTTCCCGATGCCTGTATTGGATCGTGTCTTGAAAAATAGAATCTTCGTGGACACCGGTATGCCTGGATGAGTGATGATATCGGGATCGCATCCCCGGTTTTATTGTTCAATTCGGTCAATTTAATGCAGATCCCATATAAGATGTAGGTATGACCTCGAATGAGATTCAGGTGACTATTCCCCCGAACCTGGAGCCCGTATACAGTAATATGATCCAGATCGCTTATAAAGAGGATGAGTTTACGTTCATGTTCCTTCACCAGATTCCGGGAATTAACCAGGCACGGGGTAAAGCAGTGGTCAGTATCTCCCCGACCCATGCAAAGAATCTGCTTCAGGTACTTCAGCGGACTGTTGGAGAATACGAGCAGAAGTTCCGGCCGCTTGAGGCTTCACAGGAAAAGGCACAGAACGTAACCTCGATGACAGGTTACTCGTAAATTGGTATCATCGATTTTTTTTTAAGTATAGAGATGGACATATATAGGCACGCC
>QKDV01000117.1 GCA_003251955.1 Methanospirillum hungatei | reverse complement strand
GCACTCATCGTGAGGTGAAGAGGTGATACTTCACCGTCTGATCCTGAAGTTCTTCCAGAATCCGGTTGAGAATCATCTTCTCGGGATGAGGAAGAGATTTGATCCGTGTTGAGATATCAGCAAAATTCTCAAACGGCTTCTTCTCCCGTGACTCGATGATCTCCCACATCAGTTTCTTACCGATACCTGGAAGCAGGTGAAGCATGTGAAGTTTGGGCGTGATAGAGATCGACTTGTTGTAGAAGTCGACATACTCACTTTCCCGTTCCTTGACGATCTTCTCGATGACAAAGGGAAGTTCTGATAAAGCCCCGTTGGTCAGTTCGTGATATCCGATCCTGCGCTTGACCCGCTCGATCTTCTCACGCTCACCGCTCCCGATGTAGATCGTCTCACCGATGGCAATATCCAGTGTTTTTGGGATCAATTCAAGAAGCTTGAACTGTTCTACCCCCACTGCCTGCACAACCGGTTCGCGCTTATATATGGGCCGCGGATCGTCCGGATACCCTTTTGGCAGAATATCCAGAACAACAGCGTTGATCTCCTTCTTCTCAACGCGCTCAGTCTTCATCATGAGCGCACCTAGTTGAAGTGAGTAATTACAAGATCGATGATCTGGTCGAGTTCCTCGGTTGTGTGTGCAAACTTGTCCCTGCCAAAGACGGCTCTGACCTCGTCTCTGGTTCTGGGCATCGTATTTGCGATCCGAAGGGCCACATCCGGCTTAACTTTCTCGAGCTGGAGCACTGCCTCAACGAGACTGCGGGACTTCGCTGCAGAAGTCCGGGAGATCTGGTTGGCATGTTCGATGCTCCTACGGAGCTCATACGACATTTCTTTTCCTTTTTCAAGACGGACTGCCTCAACGTTGAGCAGTGCTTCTTTCAGTTCAGGAACAGTGATCGCATCTTCTTGAATAATTCCTTTGATCTTCATGCCAACCGACCTATCTACCGTTAATACTGCTGAGCCTTGAGGTGCTGGGGACGTGAGATGATTGTCTTAAGCTTGTTACCGTCGTAGATCTGCACAAGCCATGCACGGCCTCTGCGACCAACGACTGAACCGGTCTTGCCGTGGAAGCGTGCATGAGGCATTCCCTTCTGAATGCTTGGCTCACAAACAATGTGAACCTTCTGACCCATGTCAAACTCCTGAATGACGGTGGTGATCGGCAGAACGCCGCGCTTTCTCAGATCTTTCTTAAACTTATACCGGGTCTTCTTCCTCGGTCCATTGTGAAGTGCCATTTCCGTTCACCTACTCAATTCCCTGCACATCGACAACATCAAGTTGTACGACTAGTGCCGGTGTTCCCAGGATCTCTGATAGACTGGGCGTGGTCCGCCCCTGGTCACCTGATATTAACTCCTTGATGTACAGACCGGCCTCTCCTGTTACTTCAAACGCGAAGAGGTTCGCTTCCCGGCCTGTCCATATGAGATCAAGGACAACCCTCTCCCGTACCTTGTCTGCCCTCCGGTGGGCAACCCGGGCCGGGGTGCGCTGATGTATCGTGGCACCCGTCAGCTGTTTTGAGGCTGCAGTGAGGGTTTCTTCGGGGATGGAGCCGTCTATATCGACCAGAATCCTGTATTTTTTATGCCCCTTGTGCGTCTTAAGGGTTTCCACCTCGCCACGCTCGGTCCATCTGAGATCCTTTACCCCGACCCTGCCTCCGGTTGACTCGTTTATCTTCTTTTCAAGAGTGGCGAGGTCAGCCTGCCTCAGGCGGGGCTCTGATATCTCAATGATGAACGGGCGGCCGGATCCGATCATCACTGCATCGATATCCTCACGTCCGGCACCGTGAAGTGTTGCTGCTGTGCCCTGGAATATCTCACAGAGCGGTCTTCCAATCAGTTCTTCCACAGAATCTGCGTACTGTTTGCCTGTCCAGTTGCATGCCTCGCAGCCTGCGCCCTTGCAAGCCCTGCAGTGCCAGTGAGTTTGCGGGATACCCCGTTCATACTTGAAGTAGCGGCCATAGAGGAAGACCGGGCGGATCTGAACCTCTGCAACCTCTTCATGGAGGTTAAGGACAACGACCACATCAGGGTTCTTCAGTTCGACCTGAAGACCATTCCTGGCTGATACAGCCTTTCCAACCTCACGGTTTATCTCAGACTTTAGTGGCTCGGGATCCTGCAGTGCAAGATCGCTCCAGATCATCTCCTCTGCCTCGGAGATCAGCGGAGGAATACGCGATCCGATCAGAAAGGTATGGCACTCGATCCCTTCAAGTGACGAGATAACCCGTTCTGCCCACTCGGCGGTGTGATCAAAGAAGTTGTTGCAGATCCAGCAGGACTCGGATGGTGGAAGATACGGCTCGTTGGCCTCAAGTGCAGCCGCGATCCGGATCGCGTTTCCACGCATATCATTCGATAATCCGTGCGATCGCTTTGCAACGAGGCGACCGAGACAGTGATCACAGATCACCCCGTACTCCTGTACTTTGTGGTATAATTCAATCAGTTCCATCCGGATCTTCTCCGATCGATCTCATTGTAGAGCAAAACAATTGCGTGGTCGGCATGCAGAATCTGCGGTCCAAGCGAGTACCTGGGCAGATCCTTAATCAGCAGTTCCTCTTCAGGCGTGAAGTTCTGATGATCAGAGAGGAGAAAACCTTCGGGAAGGTCTTCTAATTCTGCATTCCTGATGTCTGTTCCATGTTCGTCAAGCACCCCGAACCGGTGCTCACCAAGAAGGGTCTCAAGCCCGCCCTTCCTAACAGAAACACCGGGGGTCACCTCCCGAAAGAGGCTTCCTGCCGGGATCTCAAGGGCCTTTTTGATGAACGAAGCACTGCTCCGCTCATCCGGGCTCAGCCTCTGAACACTTGCCCCTTCAAACCTGACGGTCTTGACCGCTCCCGGCCCGCCTGCAAGGATCAGAAAGCATGCGGCATCCTCCCTGATACCATGCGAGAGAAAGAGCGAGGCCTGCACACATCGGCAGAGGAGATCCATTCTCCCTCCGCTACCCGGAAAGGTCATTCAGGCTGAATGAGCCGTCACTTTTTGCCTGGTGACCTATCACTGCAAAAAAGACCATGTGATTCAGGGATCAGGAGAAGCGGCCGAACTTCTTCATAAGCCGCTGCATCCCCTTCTCCCCTCCTTTCAGGTTTTTGAAGGTGCGTTTCATCATCTTGTAATACTTGATGAGTTCACGCACCTCTTCAAGGGTGGCACCGGCACCCATGGCTATCCTCTGAACGCGTGACCCGTTCAGAACCGTAGGATCATCAAGCTCTTTGCTTGTCATCGAGTCCATGATGATCCGGTACCGCTCCATCTTTGTTGAGGTGACATCGATGGCGCCTTCAGGAACCTCCATGCCTCCGAGAGGAAGCATGCTGAGCACCTGTTTAAGCGGTCCCATCTTGTTCACTGCCTCGAGCTGTTTGTACATATCACGAAGCGTGAACTTGCCTGAGAGCATCGCGTTAACATCAATGTCCTCTTCCTTGATGCTCTCCTGAACCTTCTCGGCAAGGGCCTTCAGGTCACCCATACCGAGCAGACGGGAGATGAAACTGTCAGGATCAAACCACTCGAGATCCTCGACAGTCTCACCGGCACCGATAAAGACGATCCCTGCTCCGGTCTCGGAGACCGCCGAAAGAGCGCCTCCTCCTTTTGCGGTACCGTCCATCTTGGTGATGATGACACCATCTATCTGAACAGCCTCGTGGAACCGTCGTGCCTGTTCACGTGCCTGCTGACCAAGGGCAGCATCAAGGACAAGCCACCGGTGGGTGGCATGGGTCATCTCATTGAGATCGATGATCTCCTGAATCAGTTCATCCTCAAGGGCGTGCCGCCCCTGGGTGTCCACGATGATGACCTCGTCCTTGAGATGCTGGAGTCCCTCCGCAACGATCTTACGGGCATCGGTCTCTTTGGGGTTGCCAAAACAGTTCACCTGCACCCGGTCACAAAGTGTCTTGATCTGGGTGTAGGCACCGGGCCTGAAGGTATCGGCACAGATGACTCCGACACGAAGACCCTTCTTCTTGAAGTACCGGGCGATCTTGGCAGTGGTGGTTGTCTTACCAGACCCCTGCAGACCTGCCATCAGGATGGTCTGCCTGCCGAGCTGAACATCCACCTTGCCGCCGACGAGGTGAACCAGCTCCTCGTACACGATCTTGAGGACATGCTCACGTGCAGTAACCCCTTTCGGAGGTTCCTCCTCGAGAGAACGTTTCTTGATCGTCTGGGAGAGCTGCATCACCTGCTTGACGTTGACATCGGCCTGCAGGAGAGCACGCTGAAGGTCCTTGACCAGTTCCTCAACAGCCACCCGGTCGATGACCGTCTTTCCGGCAAGCTTCTTGAGAGCGTCCTTGAGGTTGGTGCCGAGATTTCCCAGCATCAGGCCTCACCTGCAAGGAGATCAGCAACGATCGCCTTCGGCTCAAAGGGCATGATATCATCATAGCCCTGGCCGACCCCGATAAAGATGAGGGGTTTTCCTACCGCCTGAACGATGGAGATGGCAGCGCCGCCCTTGGGGTCCATGTCGACCTTGGTAAGCATCACAGCATCCATGCCAACAGACTTTGAAAACTCCTCGGCACGGATGACTGCATCATTTCCTGCAACTGCCTCATCAACGTACACAATCATGTCAGGCTGAATGACCCTGCGGATCTTGGAGAGCTGGTTCATCAGGTTGACACGGTTGTGGAACCTTCCGGCAGTGTCACCGAGCACCACATCAACGTTATGGGCTTTTGCATACTGCACGGTGTCAAAGAGAACAGCAGAGGGGTCAGACCCCTCCTGGTGCTGGATAACCTTGATGCCAAGCCTCTCACCATGAACATCGATCTGCTCTATCGCACCGGCACGGAATGTATCTCCTGCACCGATAGCAACAGTCAGCCCATTCTTGGTGAGATAGTTAGCTACCTTTGCAACCGATGTGGTTTTGCCGGTTCCGTTCACTCCGGTGAAGAGGATCTTCACCGGTTTTTCATGTGATGCGATGAAGTCAAGAATATTGACTCCTTCGCCAAGAACTGACAAAAGGGCCTCGGAGAGGGCATTTGTTATAACCGAATCAACCGAGGTTCCAATCTTGCGTTTTGAGCCGGTGAGATCCTCACGGACCTTTGACAGGATGGCATCGGTTGCAGAAAAGGCGACATCACTCTCAAGGAGTCCGATCTCAAGGTCAGAGAGGGAGTCCTCAATGTCTTTATCCGATATGATGAATTCGCGGTCCCTGACGAGGGAGACCACTTTCTGGGCAAAACCCGGAGCTTTCTTCTCTTTGGCTCCTTCATCGGCCTGGGCTGCAGGCTGTGGTGCCTGCTCTACTGCCGGTGAGTCAGGAAGTTCCTGGACAGCAGGAGCAGCCACAGGTTCTTCTGCAGGCTGCTCACTGATGGTGGTCTCCAGTCGCTGCCTGACCGAGAAGAGTTTCTCTTTAAGCGCTTTGAACATTAGAGACCACTCAGACCCTTGCTGGCTTTATCGCGGCCCTGCTCCGCCTGGACCCTGTTCCTGTTGGGCCTGGCGGTAGAGCTGCTCAAGACGCTTGGAGATGTCCTTAACCTGGGCATCAATCTTCTGCAGAACTTCAGTCAGGTTCTTGCTTGATGCTTCCATCTCAGCCATGCGATCCTGAAGATAACTGACACCACCCTCATTTGTCTTCTGGAGAATTAT
>QKDV01000197.1 GCA_003251955.1 Methanospirillum hungatei | reverse complement strand
GTGAGTAAATTCTCTTGCAGTTTTTAAACAATTATTCATGATTGATGCGCAAAGTCCTTCTACATGGTCCATGATTTCATCGATCAAATATTTTGATCTGTTTGACAGATCTCTCCCATAAAGGCATTGAATCACCCCGATGTTTATCCGTTTTGAACACGGTGAACGTACCTATACAAGTATGCTCTGTCGGGGATATGGCAAGGGAATATATCAATATATCTGGAAAAAAGCATCGTTAAGAGGATATTTCTGGGTTTTCTCTCGGGGTAAAATTCTTATTGTATCACTCATCTGTTGGATCAGGTTTCGATAATCAGATAACTTATTCCTCATCTGTTCAGTAATCTTTGGTATGCGAACTAAAGCCTGTATCTAGAGTATGAGATTATATTCAATGCCTGATATAGTATCAGTATATGCCAGAAGATCCATATTCCATGACTGAAGATGATGACTTCCAGGAGAGTGATCTCTCGCGGATAGGAGTCTCACTTCCTTCTAATCTACTTTCAAGTTTTGATCAGATCTTAAAGAAACGTGGGTATTCTTCACGATCTGAAGGTATCAGGGATGCAATCAGATCCTATATCACCTATTATAAGTGGATGGCCGATCTCTCCGGTCAGCGACAAGGTGTCATTACAATTGTGTATGATCATCATCATCGCGGTCTCATCGCCTCTATTACTGATATCCAGCATGATTATATGGATGTGATTCAGGCATCACTCCACTCTCATGTCTCACATTCCCGCTGTGTTGAAGTCTTACTTGTAAAGGGAGATGCGAAAGAGGTGAAAGAAGTGGCTGAACGATTGATGGCTCAAAAAGGTGTTGAAAACGTAAAGCTAACTACAATACCTCTTGAAGGATAATTACCATATGTATATAGCCGGGGGTATAACCCCCGGTACAGGGACATGTACGAGTAAAAAATAGGAATTATTATCTAGCCGCGATGATCAGGGATCGCTCCCCTGCCGGTTCGAACTCCCGGATAGCTCCTTTCGCGAATTCTTTCCTCGGTTCAGAGAAGTCGAATTTCAGTGATGGATCTGCAAAGGTGATCTTCACCCGCGGATCATAACAGAAAGGATCTCTCCTTCCAAAGTGAGATGCACCGACAATCGCGGCATACTCGCCCTGGTGACCGACGTTCATAGCATAGTTCGGATAATTCGGACCACGCAGCTCACCCATCGCTCCCCGGTCTGGTTCAATCGAAAGGGAATTCGATGAACCGCACTGATCCTGAAGATCATACCCGAAGAACCCGAGCCGTGACCAGGCATCCTTGTGTATGATCATCGAGAGATACCATCCGTTCAGACCTGCATTCGAGTTCCCGGTAACCATTGAGACACTAATCCCGGATGCCGCTGCAAGTACAGCTGCACGTTGGGACCCGCCAAAATGGTCTTCCATAAGGGTTGGGAACTGCTCATACTGCTCCATTCCGTAGATGGTAACCTCTGTTGCGATGTCGTTGACCATATCCTGGGTAGGTTTGATCGTTTTGTCAGGGGCCGGCTGGGTGTAATCATACCCGTACTTGTCTTTGAGATAATCCATCCCGTAGTACGTGTAATCATCGAGGATGTTGTCAGTGTATGCAGCGGTTGCATACTGTGTGAAACCGACACCCCCTGACATATATGATCCGAGCCAGATCTGGTCAAAAAGGACTGCACCAGCTGCCACCTGTTCGAGTGATGCTTTTGCAGGATCATCGGGATACTTCCGGTTTGTCTGAATGATATCTGAGAAGAACCCGAATTTTATTCCTCCAGGTTCATTCGGGCCACGTGCCCGGCGTGCAGGTAGGTGTGTTCCCATCTGGATAACACCGGCATGCTTTGCTGCAAATGAGAGATCTGCAACAGCTGCTTCACCTGCACATGTCCGGTAGGCAGCGATGAAGGACATACCGATCTGCATTGCGGACCACCGGCTGGTAGTGCCACCATCACAGACACGGCCGACTATGGTTGGAACATGAATAGCCTGGTACATCGATTTTCCAACCTCTGCCTTAAGAATCTCGGCATGTTTCTGGCAGAATAGTTTATCAATATTTAAAAGATATTGTGGATCGATCTGATCTGCGATCTCATCATCACCGGTGAATACCTTGACATAACAGTCATCAACGAGACCTGGATGTGTCTCAACCATATGCTCCTGTACAACAGCACCACCAGGCATTGCATGATTGAGGATGTGTAGATACTCATTGATCGTCTCTGGTGTGACCTCTTTTCCGAGTCGTTTCTGCAGAGTATTGTGGGCCATATCCATGCCTACAATGACGGTCCTTCTGATATCATCCCACATCTGCTGCATTGCGGAGTTGTTAATGAAATGCAGGTCGTCACCTTCAACAAACGTTCCGCTTCCAGATACCTCATATGTCATCAGCTGTCGCTGACCCATTGGGATTCCACCCAGATGGCAGTGATCAGGATCATACATAGAGATTCCACGTTTGTTAACGATCTCCTCATTTATCTTGATGAATTCACGTTTTCTGGGTGACTGGTGGACTCCGTCAAAACAATAAAACGAAGTCTTCTGTGACTCGACATCCTGACCTGAAAACTTCTCCTTGAGAGCCTTGAGGAACTTTTTCTGCGATCTCTCAATTCGGGTCATTTTTTCTCCTCCTTTGGCATAAATCCGTATTTTGTTCTGAGTGTGTGAATCCGTTGCAGGTACTCGATATATTCTGGATCGTCACGGATTGGATTACCTAGAAGTGAGTGAAAGATGGTGCTGTTCTCCTGAAGCCATTCATCATCCATCGGTTTTCCAACCGGGACCTGCCGGTCAAGGGGGACTCCTATCTGGTCTTTAACATAATAGACAATCCCGTCATTTCCAAGCGTACACCGCTGAATAGCATCGAATTGCATCCCATCCTCAGCAAGGCGGAGAGAGTGCCCGTGAACCGTGGCTCCACGAAGACCCACTCGAGCAGGGTCAAACATCTCTGTTTCCAGTAACGTTGTACAGTACTGTTCAAGATCCCTCTCACGACATTCGACAATCTGCCGGCCTGAAAGAGTTCCGGGATCTATGCCTCTGAACCTGTACATCTCGGAATATGTTCGCTGATACGGTTGGCATGGTGCGTTGAACATTGA
>QKDV01000053.1 GCA_003251955.1 Methanospirillum hungatei | reverse complement strand
TCATCAGATCGGTCCTTGATTTTGTTGGGAGATCGTAATGGACGTCAACTTTGTCGTTGAGGACATGTTTCTCTTCAAGTACATTGGATGTTCCACAGTTGCCCGTTCTCTATATAAAACCCTGAAACTTGAATCTGAACTGAATCTTACCTGGGAACGATTCAGATATGATGCAGACGTTTCCCATTACCACACCTTTGGGCCGATTGCTCTGCTCAACAGAAAGCTTTCGGGAGGAAAAAGAATCCTAACCGCTCATTCAACTCCCAGGGTCAACATAGGCAACCTTGCTCTTACCAGAGCGATCAACAAACGGTACCCTGAAATTTATCGCAAATTCGATCACATTGTGACAATTTCAGAGTCGTGTGAGCAGGAGGTACAGGAGATGGTGCCTGATGTGCCCGTCACCCGGATTCCAAATGGAATCAACAGGACGTACTTTCAGCCATCACCGGAGAAGCGGACTGCATTCAGGGAGATGAATGGTATCGGTGAGGATGAACAGATGATCCTGACTGTGGCTCAGATAAGTCCGCGGAAAGGATTCTATGATTTCATGGAACTTGCATCCAGACATCCGGATGTAAAGTTTGTCTGGGTAGGAGGCTTTCCATACGGCCTTGCATCCAAGGATTATCTGAAGATAAAATGGCTCATCCAGCAACGTACTGATAACATTATGTTCACCGGATTTGTCAGGGATATTGCTGAAGCATACTGTGCAGCAGACATCTTCTTTATGCCAACATTTGCAGAGACATTCGGGCTGGCTGTACTTGAGGCACAGGCTTGCGGACTGCCGGTTGTAGCCAGAAGCATACCCGAGTTTCACGAAGTTTACGAGGATACCATCAGATACTTTTCTACCGTCGCCGACGCAGAACGCGAGATCAGGGATGAGACATCACTCAGAGCCTGTGCAGCTCACGCACGTGATGCTTCAGCACGATACGATATTAAGGACGTCTGTTCTGCACATATCAAACTTTACCAGGAGATATTCAACACATGATATCAGTAATTGTTCCTTCATTTAACGAAGAAGAGCGGATCGAAGGGTGCCTCTTTTCCCTATCTCATCAAAACCTTCCCAGGGATCGGTATGAGATAATTGTAGTAGATGGAGGATCAAAAGACAGAACCCGTGAAATTGCAGAGAAATACGCTGATACAGTCTTCATCCAGACCAGCCCAAAGGTAGGTGGTGCACGTAATGACGGAGCGATGCAGGCAAAAGGAGAGATATTGGTAACCACGGATGCTGACACCTACCTCCCCCCAGACTGGCTCGACCGGATTGAACAGGGTTTTGCTGATCCCAGGGTTGTTATGATCTATGGACCGGTAAAACCAATAGAGGGAACAATAAAAAACCGGCTTTATCTCTTCCTTGCAAACACCTTTGCAGGTATTGGTTATCTAACCGGAACAGTCCTCTTCACCCTGGGATGTAATAGTGCATTCAGACGGGATGACTTCATGCAGGCTGGAATGTACCGCGTATCTGATGCAGGCGATGATCTGGAGATCGCCCACCGGATGAAGAGACTCGGAAAGATCAGATTTGATCGAAAACTCTGGGTTGGCTTTTCTATGCGACGGTATGATCAGTTTGGTGCCTTAAAATCCGTATATGAATGGTTTTACATTGTCTTTCATGGAGGAGATGCTGATAAGTATTCTTACACAAGACGTGAATACCGCTAAATCAATCTTTTTTATTCATACTGCATGTATATCACTGTAAAGTTCATACAGGAGTGGTCAATCGTTACATAAGGCAGGAATGGTTCTTAACCATGAATAGACAATGCTATAATATTCTGATACTCTCCCGCACGTTGACAGGCAGGTACAGGTAATGTTTGACCATCCAAAAAGCGCACTCACCGAGGTACTCATCGTTGAGGATGATGAGATCATTGCAACACTGATCGAGAGGTTTCTCCTTCAACGTGAGTACGTGATAACCGCAAAGGTTAGTACCGGAGAAGAGGCACTCTACAAGGTCGCTGAACATCTGCCAGATGTCGTGTTAATGGATATTAATCTCGCAGGAAAGATCGATGGGATAACTGCTACAAAATATATCACATCAATATTCAAAATCCCGGTAATCTTCCTCTCAGCTCAGGATGATGAAAAGACGCTGAATCGTGCAGCCCACGCTGAACCTGCAAGTTTTATCATCAAGCCATTCAGTGCAAAGGATCTTTACTCAAATATCGAAATCGCACTTCATAATGATCGGCTTCTCAAGCGAGCCAAGGACTTCCAGTTCAGTAAGATCCGCAGGGTGGCACGAGCCGCGCTCTCTGAGCTCGATGCATACTTCATCCTTGATAACAGGGGAAGAATCCTTTTCATCAATCCTTACGGAGAACATATCCTCAACGTGGCCCGTAATGATGTGATCAATGATCCGATCGGCAAGTACCTGACATTTTACGATACCAGGCAGAATACCATCTTCACTGATACTTTCCAGGATGTCATCAGGGAGAGCCTGGTCCTTGGAATCAAACAACATATCGCGGTTAAGATGAAGGACGGAACCTTCAGACATGTTGTAATTCAGTCATCATCTATCAGAGATGCAGCTAACGAGACTATCGGAGTAATGGTCCGGATGCACATGAAGATGAAAAATGAAGTCTGATTCAGACAGGAGAGTTTATCTCTATCAACGACTTACTTGTATAAGCACCTCAGTCCCGGTAGGGTAGTGGATATCCTAGAAGCCTGCGGAGCTTTTGACCCGGGTTCAAGTCCCGGCCGGGGCGTATCGTGAGTGATCTCATTGCTCACACTTTTTTATTGAAATTTGTTTGCTCTCGCCAAGAGGGTTTTGGTTGAAAACTCAATATAAGTCATCTTGTCTCACTTTCCACGCACATATATGATATCGCCAAATAGATTCATCAGGCAGATAACCACAAAAAACATGAAAAGTTGGTCCTAAAAAACAATTCTTGTTTTTGATCAAAATAAATAGTATTATAGCAAATTTATTTCCGCAAAGTTCTGAAAACTTTATTTGGAGTTATATCATGCACATCATGGAAGGTTTCCTACCCTGGCAATGGTGTCTGGTATGGTGGATAATTGCCATTCCATTCCTAGTCCTTGGAGTTATACAGCTGAAAAAAATGAT
>QKDV01000273.1 GCA_003251955.1 Methanospirillum hungatei | reverse complement strand
AAACTCATTTTTACCAGGGAATACCAGAAAATCGGACTGCTTGAGTTCGAATGGACAAACCTAGTATCACTCTTTACCGAGGCGGTAGGAGAGGCTGGATGCAGCAGGTTCCCGGTTCAGATTGCCATACCACCTGATGTTCAAATCTTCGTTGATAAGACATTTAAACAGGCTATTATCAAGATTCTTGAAAACATTCCAGACCATGCATCCGAAGCATCAGAGATACAGATTTCATTTCAGAAGAATGAAGCAGGCGGCGTAATCCAGATTGAGGATGATGGACATGGAATCCAGGAAGATCAGAAGAAACGGATATTTGAGTTGGGCTTTGGATCAGGAGACGGTTTCGGCCTGTTCTTAGCAGAACGAGAGCTATCAGTCTTCGGAGTTGGGATTGTAGAGACAGGAATACCTGAAAAATCAACACGGTTCGAACTCACCATTCCATCTGAAATTCTTAAAATACAGTAATAATTACCTCTTTTTTCGTCAGTAAAACATCCAATTATCAGGGAGAGATATTTGGTCAAATGATTGATCATTCCACCAAACCTTCGCGCTATGGGGATGATCTGACCGAATTGAAGGCCTGTTTTTATTTGACCAGGGTGAACCTATTATTTCCCTGAAGACGTATGAGTACTTTATTCTGTACTGGTAGGCGCTCATATCGTTTACAAAATCAGAGGTTTGAGATGAAACGAAACATTGCTATTGATATACTGAATCAGACCCCTCTTGAACAACAACAGATCGAACTTGTAGAGAGGAAATGCCTCGGTCACCCGGACAGTATCGCTGACGGTATTGCGGAGTCAATAAGCCAGGCCCTCTGTAAAAACTACATAGAGCAGGTTGGTGGTGTGCTTCACCATAATACAGACCAGGGAGAGATTGTTGCCGGTGAATCACTACCTGCCTTTGGTGGTGGCAAAATATTAAAGCCAATCTTCATTCTTCTGGATGGGCGCGCTACAAAAGAATTTAATGGTGAGAAGATCCCTGCCGAACCAATAGCACTCAAGGCAGCAAAAGATTACCTTCATTCAATTATTCCAGAACTTGACTTTGATCGCGATGTGACCATGGACTGTCGCCTCGGAACCGGGTCTACTGATCTTCGTGATGTCTTTAAGCCAGAAGAAGGAATGATTCCGAGAGCAAACGACACGTCATTCGGTGTATCTTTTGCGCCATTCTCAGAGATTGAGACCTGTATCCGCGAGATCTCTTCATATATTGACAATACTTTACGACCAAAGTATCCGGCATACGGACAGGATATCAAGATCATGGGGCTGCGTCAGGGCAACTCAATTAAACTTACCCTCTGTTGTGCTATGGTTGACCGGTACGTATCCTCGTTATCAGAGTATGTAGATTACCGGTCACGACTTCAGGAAGAAGCAACCAGAATTGCAAAACAGTGTACAAAGCGTTCTGTTGAAGTTTCAATCAATGCAGCAGACTGTGACAAAGAGTGCAGCATCTTCCTGACTGTGACAGGAACCTCGGCAGAGATGGGTGACGATGGATCTGTTGGCCGTGGAAACAGGGCAAACGGGCTTATAACCCCACACAGGCCGATGAGTATGGAAGCAACATCAGGGAAAAACCCGATCAATCACATAGGTAAGATCTATAATCTGCTTTCAAGTGAGCTTGCCCACGAGTGTGTGAAGAAGGTGGACGGCCTTTCGGAGATACAGGTCAGGCTGCTCTCACAGATCGGGATGCCCATCGACCAGCCGCTTATAGCCAGCGTGCAGATCATACCCGATTCAGGAGTAACCCTCAATGATATTGAGAAGGATGTCTATGAGATCATTGACTATGGTCTTGAGAACATCACGTCAATCACTGAACGTGTGATCAAAGGCGAGTTAAAGACATTCTGATGGTACAATCCCCAGTTACCACGGGCCAGTCAGATCAGACTGAATATCAGACAATCCGCTTGGCTATCCCAAACAAAGGTCGTATTGCAGAACCAATCAGAGATCTAATCGAACGATCAGGGCTTGGCATCATAGAAAACGGAGATCGTTCCCTGGTTGCCAGAACCAGGGATCCTCATGTTGAGATCCTATATGCAAGGCCAATTGATATTCCGGAATATGTAGCAACCGGTGTTGCTGACCTCGGGATTACCGGCCATGATATGGTGATCGAACGTGGCTCTGACGTATCTGAACTGCTCAACTTAGGCTTTGGAAAGGCCACGGTTGTTCTGGCAGTCCCGGAGAAGTCACAATATAAAACCGTACAAGATCTTGACGGAAAGAGGGTATCAACGGAGTTTCCAGCGATTACCAGGAAGTTCTTTAAAAAGAACGGAATAAAACCGATAATCGTACCGGTTGGAGGTGCCTGCGAGGCCACGCCCCATCTTGGTATTTCAGACGCTATCGTTGATCTCTCAAGTTCAGGAACTACACTCAGACAGAACCGCCTTGATGTGATCGGAACAGTCCTTGAAACCAGTACGTTTCTGATTGCAAACAAGCAGTCATGCATCTCTAAAAAAGAGAAGATCGATGAGGTACACCTGGCTTTGGAGAGCGTCATCAACGCCAGGGGAAAATGTTACCTGATGATGAACGTGGAGAGGAACGGACTCGATCAGATCCGAGAAATCATCCCGGGTCTGAGTGGACCAACCGTTATGGAAGTTGCATCCCGACCAGATATGGTAGCGGTCCATGTAGTCGTTGATACCGAAAAGGTGTACCAGTTAATTAACAGAGTTAAGCAGGCTGGTGCCAGAGATATCCTTGTTATGTCGATCGAACGACTAATCCATTAATCATGAAGGTCTTTCCAGCCGTAGATATCCTTGGAGGTAGTTGTGTACAGCTTGTTCAGGGAAAACGTGACTCTGCAACCATATACGGAGATCCATTATCCTGTGCCAGGTCATGGCTTTCAAAAGGAGCACAGGCTCTTCATATAGTCAATCTTGATGGAGCATTTGGATCATCTTCAGCAAATGCAGAGCAGATTAAAAAGGTCATCGACGATACGGGTGTAGAGACACAACTTGGTGGTGGAATACGTTCACTTGAGGATGCTCGCTCCTGGCTTGACACAGGTATTGACCGTGTTATCCTGAGCACGTTTGCGGTGAGCAATCCGGACTGTCTTACCACCCTCTCT
>QKDV01000287.1 GCA_003251955.1 Methanospirillum hungatei | reverse complement strand
AATCTTCATATGGTGCCTGCCAACGTGTGATCAGCGACCTGTTTCTCAAGGTCTTGTGGTGACATCATGGATACCCGTTCAATACGTATCTCTCTCCTGATCATTTGTATCGCTGGTGCTCTAGTGATTGGATGTTCATCTGCCGTAGATAATACACAGATTCAAGATCAGAATTCCTCGCTGAATTTTTCTCTGAATTCAACCAATAATACCCTAAATGAAACTGTGAATCTAAGTACCCCCCTTCCGGACCAAATCCAGAGCAGGACTGGGGAGGTTAACCAGACAGATGAAAAAGCGGCAGAAGAATCTGCAGATGGTAATATGAGTGTATCTGCTGATGAACAGGAAATGTACAGCGGAGTTGAACACCCGAACGAGGCGACTGACGTTCAGAGTTCAACACCATCAGGAGATCCACTGCTCAATCAGTATGCCCTTGGTGGTGTGAGCATAGACATCGGGGCACACCTTATGGAGGCCCGGGGCAATGACACCAATGTCTCGTCAGAGATAATACTGAAGGACCATACCAGTGCGAACGGGTACATCAGGACTATTCAGAAAGATTTCCATTACGAGAGCAAAGTCGATAATCCTGACGACCTTTGAACTCAATATTTTATTGTCACAAGGATTATCACTAATAGCTCTCTTATATCCTGATAATGAATTGGGATGAGCCTCTTTTAGCCGAAGGAAAGAGCTTGGACAGTGATAGTATCCTGATGGATCCATCCAACTACATCAACCGGGAACTCTCCTGGCTCCAGTTCAACCGGCATGTTCTTGACGAGGCAAAGGACCCGACTCATCCCCTACTAGAACGGGTCAAGTTCCTAGCTATCTTCTCCAATAACCTTGATGAGTTCTTCATGATCAGGGTATCAGGTCTTCATCGTCAACTTGACGAGGGTGTTCTCAAAGCTCCTCCCGATGGACTCACACCTGCCCGACTCCTTGATAAGATATACGAGGACCTCCTGCCGTTGCTTGAAGAGCAGGTTGCAGTCTGGCATGACGAGATCATTCCTGCCCTCCGTGAGCAGGGGATCATCATTCACACCTACGAAACACTTGATGAAAGGCAGAAACGATCGCTCCGAACTTATTTTAATAAGGAAATATTCCCGGTCCTCACCCCCCTGGCATTCGACAAATCCCATCCATTTCCGTTTATCTCAAATCAGGCACTAAATCTTGCAATTATTGTAAGAGAACGCGGACGTGAAGAGGATCTCTTTGCCAGGATCAAGATCCCTAACAAACTCTTCCCCCGCGTTCTCAAGGTTCCTGAGGATGAAGGCGGCCCAAAAACCCCGGGAGGTATTGAACTCATCTTCCTTGAGGATGTGATCTCTGCAAACCTTGACCTTCTCTTTCCAGGACTGGAGGTACGAGCTGCATACCCATTCAGGGTTACCAGAGATGCCGACATAGAAATAGAGGAGGATGAAGCAGATGATCTTCTGACCGCTGTAGAAGAGTCGGTAGGGAGACGATGGGTTGGTGTTCCTTCTCGTATAGAGGTCTCCTCCTGGATGGATCAGACAGTCTGTGGGATGATGGGCGAGAAACTGGTCAAACACCCGCACATGTTCTACAAGATTACAGGCCCAATCGGGATGGCTGACCTCATGTGCATGCTTGATCTGGATAGGCCTGACCTTAAGGATCCCCCATTTGTCCCAAGTATCCCTAAGATCCTTGAGAACGAGAAGGCTATCTTCAGTACAATCAAGTCCCAGGATGTGATGCTCTTCCATCCATACGAAAGTTTCCAACCAGTTGTTAATTTTCTTAACTTGGCAGCAAAGGATCCGGACGTACTTGCCATCAAGATGACCCTATATAGAACCGGAACCCGGTCTCCAATAGTCAAGGCACTTCTTGATGCCAGAGAGATGGGTAAAGCAGTTTCAGTTGTGGTCGAACTCAAGGCAAGATTCGATGAGGAGAACAACATCGGTTGGGCCAAGGCACTTGAGCATGCCGGTGTCCATGTAGTTTTTGGGATAATGGGGCTGAAGGTCCACTCAAAACTCTGTCTGGTGGTCAGGCGTGAACGGGATGGAATCGTCAGGTATGTTCATATGAGTTCTGGCAACTACAACGCATCCACTGCCAGGATATACACCGATATCGGACTTTTCACGGCAAACCCAGAGATTGCATCTGATGTCTCTAACCTATTCAACTCCCTTACCGGATACTCAAGATACATGGCATACAATCACCTGTTGGTATCACCCAAGTACATAAGAAGAGGTATCATCTCCCTTATTGAACGAGAGATAAAACGGCAGCAGGAGTACCAGGACGGCCATATCATACTGAAACTCAATGCCATTCAGGATGAGGAGATGATTCAGGCCCTCTACCGTGCCTCCATGGCAGGAGTCCGAATCGAACTCCAAGTAAGAGGGATCTGCTGTCTGAGGCCTGGTATTAAAGGAATTTCAGACAACATCACAGTCAGTACCATCGTGGGACGGTTTCTCGAACATTCACGAATATATTACTTCCACAATGGCGGTGATGAGATCCTCTTGATGGGTAGTGCTGATCTGATGCCCAGGAACCTGAACCGCAGAGTCGAGGTATTATATCCAGTTCTTGATCCTGGGATCAAAAAGGAGATCATTACAGAGATCCTCCCGATCCATATGCGTGATACAGTCAAAGCACGAATTTTGGATTCAGACGGCATCTATCATCCAAGGCGACCGACAAACGGGGAAGAACCGGTCAACGCACAGGATTGGCTATTGAAGCACCGGGGGTTCTGGAACCATCAAAGATCTGAGGAGCCCGAAGATATGAGTATTGGACGAAATGGAATATGATCTCGCAATATTCGGTATTAGTTTTACAGGAGAGAGTCTGATAATCAGGGAGAAAAACGGATGGTAACAGTCCTCGGAATAGATCCCGGATATGCGACCATGGGATATGGAATCATCTCTGATGACCGAAAGACTCCAGGTGCTGAGGAATGGGGCTGTGTAAAGATGGAGAGCCGCCGAAACGCCTTGCTCTCATTTACAAAGGCGTAGTTGATCTTATCGAACGATTCAGTCCTGATAGCATGGCGATAGAGCGTCTTTTTTTTGCCAGGAATACAACCAGTGCCCTCCAGGTGAGTGAGGCACGGGGGGTTATCCTCCTTGCCGCAGTGCTCCATGATATCCCGGTGACCGAGTATACGCCAAACCAGGTAAAGGTTGCAATAACCGGATCAGGATCTGCTGATAAGAGACAGATGCAGGAGATGATCACACGACTGCTCAGACTTCCCGAGATTCCAAGACCTGATGATGCAGCAGATGGCCTTTCACTTGCATTCTGCCATATAAATTGCGTAAGGGGACGGCGATGATAGCCCGGATCAGGGGACCTGTTGTTGATACAGGGGATGATTACATTATCATTGAGGCTGCAGGAGTCGGATACAGGGTCAGGGTTCCTGATCCTGCCGTTGCCGCCCTCAGGGGCTCAAAAGAGGCAGTAATTCATACAGAAATGGTGGTCAGGCAGGATGCAATCCTGTTATATGGATTTCAGACTGCAGCTGAGCTGAAAGTCTTCAGAATGCTGATATCTGTTTCACGGGTAGGACCACAA
>QKDV01000058.1 GCA_003251955.1 Methanospirillum hungatei | reverse complement strand
TGTGACTCCACGTGATCTGGAATACTCAGCATATCTACTGAAATACAGTGACGAGGATCTGCTTGAGAAGATCATGTCTCCCCAATATGCGCATGAGACGATAGATATCATTGGGGACGCGATCAAAAACCGCAAGACCAAGAACGGGTACTTATTTACCAACGTTGGATACGTCCGCAATCGGGATGCTCTCCCACAGGCGGCTGATCTGCTCATCAATCTTGAAGGGATTAGCACTGCACTCGTATATGGGATAACGGATGATGCAATCATCATGTCTGGCCGAAACCGTGACCTGAGACTGAACCTTGGAAATGTTATGAGTGAGGCCTTCTCCGATCTTGGTGATGCCGGCGGTCATGCCACGATGGCTGCAGCAAGCATCCCGCTTCATGTCTTCTCCGCAGTAAGAGAGAAGAAAGGCCTTTTGGAATTGGTCATCGAACCTGTCTTGCAGAAATTCTATGGGCTCGTCGGTCTGTTGGAGGACGAATCCGGTGAGGTATGAGGATTGGGAACCCCTCTACCGCGAGATCTGTGAGTACTTCGCTTTTGATCCTACAGAAGATGAACGGGCAGCAGAGATAGCAGCCGGAATTTCATCTGCTGATGCAACAGACGATCTTGTAAAACTAATCTCTGGCAGTTCTGTTACTGTATGCGGGAACGCCCCGTGTCTGAAAAGTCAGGTACAGACTGGCGGGATATTTGACATAGTTATTGCTGCTGATGCAGCAGCAGGTGTTCTGCTCTCATTCGGTGTCAGGCCTGATGTCATAGTTACAGATCTTGATGGGATCGATGAGTATGCATGCGATCTGAACAAAAGCGGGACGATCATGGTTATTCACGCGCATGGTGATAATATTCCAAGAGTCAAATCCTGGGTTCCACGGTTTTCAGGGCCTTTAATCCTTACGACACAGGGCAGACCATTTAAAAATGTCCATAACTTTGGAGGCTTTTCTGATGGAGATCGTGCTGTATTTATGGCACAGGAATGCAAGGCATCCTCAATACAACTTCTCGGGTTTGACTGCGATGATGAATCAGTCACTCCGGTGAAGAAAGGAAAACTGATCTGGGCACGCAGACTGCTTTCAGAGATCGGATATGAGTGCTGAAGCCTGGATCATAGACGGTTATGTTGATGAACCAGCGTGTCTTGGTGTCCCTCCGTATATCTCGCCATATATCCGGAATGTAGCCGGTGTCCTTGTATTTCACGAGTTTACTGTCCGGTACTGTACAATCGATCAGATCAGATCTGATTACACCTTTCTGAGTAAGGTAAACAAGTCAGACCTTGTGGTAATGATAGCAGGAGTTACAGTTCCGGGTAAGTATTTGGGCGGCACTCCTGCCGGGTATTCTGATATCAGACAGATCGGATCCTCACTTCAGGGCCACGACAGACCAGACACATACCTCGGGGGACCTGTTCTCTTCGGTTCTTCCCAGGGAGGCGGAATGAGAGCCATGCGCCAGGAGGAGTTCGGGTTTGATCATCTCCTTCACGGTTCGCCTGCCCAAACACTTGATTCATTCTTACAAGGATCTGAACCGGTTAAATCTCATTCGTATTCTATAGAGGATGAGTGGGCAGTTGCCGGAGCTGGTGTTGTCAAAGATCATCCTCTATTTCCATATGTGCTCTGTGAACTGGAGACTTCACGGGGATGTTCACATGCAGAATCAGGTGGGTGTTCGTTCTGTACTGAACCATTTTATGGTAAACCTGAATATCGTGATATATCAGGCATTGTTTCAGAAGTAAAGGCTCTCTATGAGCAGGGAGTTCATCATTTCAGACTTGGTCGTCAGCCAGACTTGCTTACGTACCAGGCCGGCGCTGGAGAATTTCCCGCTCCCAGACCTGAGAACCTTGAAAGACTTTTTACCGGTATCAGGGCTGCAGCACCTGATCTTGAAACCCTCCACATCGATAACATCAACCCAGGGACAATTGCACGCCACCCTGATGCATCACGGGAAGCGCTTTCTGTTATTGTAAATGGTCACACTCCCGGGGATGTTGCAGCATTCGGGATGGAGACTGCTGATCCTGCGGTTGTAGAAGTAAACAATCTCAAGGGAGATCCTGAAATGGTATTGGATGCGGTGAGGATTGTCAACGAGATCGGCGGGCGCCGTGAACAAGGGATTCCTCATCTCCTACCCGGACTGAACTTTATTTGTGGTTTAGCAGGTGAGACCACTGATACCTATCGTCTGAACAGAGAGTTTCTCGATCAGATCCTGAAAGAGCATCTCCTGATTAGAAGAGTGAACATCAGGCAACTTATGCCGTTTGAAGGAACCCGGGCCTGGTCAGAGAATGCCCTTCCGGTTGATGAACATCTGTTTCGTTCGTTCAAGGAAGAGGTACGCAAACAGTTTGACCTGCCTATGCTCCGTCAGGTCTTTCCTGTGAATACCGTACTTCAACATGTGATCATTGAAGAATCCAGTTCTACCTCGTTTGGAAGACAACTCGGTTCTTATCCGATCCTTGTAGGCATTCCGATGAATATTCCGCTCCGGACTATTCTGGATGTGGTTATTGTGGATCACGGGATGCGATCGGTAACCGGACTTCCATTCCCGATCCCGATAAATGACCTACCCGCGAAAGTTATCAGATGGATTCCCGGGCTTCCCAAATCTGCACAGCCTCGTATCCTTGTTAAACGACCATTCAGGGATCAGGCTTCTCTAGAACGGGTAGCAGGAGTTTCGTTCCCACAAGACCTGTTTTCATTTACATCTCACGCAGTTCCATCACAGTGAAGATATCTGACTTGGTGATGATACCGGCAACAAGCCCGTTTTCCATCACTGGTATCCTGCCGATATTGTACTGAGTCATGATTCTGAGTGCATCAAATACCGGAGCTTCTGGAGAAAGGGTGATTACTTCCCTGGTCATCGAATCTTTAACCTGCATTGCATCGCGGTCAATGGATGAGATACGTGTAATGTCATCAAGAGTTATGATGCCTGTGAGATACCCCCGATCGATGACAGGGAATCCCAGATGTTTGGTCTGGTACATCAGGGCTATCACTTCTGTAATCGCCATACCAGACTGGACCGATATGACCGGCCTAGACATGATCTCCCTTGTTGTGACATCCTTGAGCAGGAACTTGTACCTGGTGACATTGGA
>QKDV01000240.1 GCA_003251955.1 Methanospirillum hungatei | reverse complement strand
CCACAACACCATTGCATTCGAGGATTGGTGAAATGCTGGTTATCGGGTTGCTCGGACCTATAACGATAAAATCGCTCTTCTTCATCGCTTCCAGTGCTCCGGGTGATCCATCCGGTCGGATGTCAGGAACCCTGAGCACCTTCCTGATGGGTATACTGCCCCTGTGTCTGACCCAGTACTCCTGGAAATGAATGATCCCGCTGTCGGTCTCAATCATCGTTGTATACTCCTGGTCTGTCATCGGGAGCACTAATGCCTGTACTGACAGTCTTGAACAGAGTTCACGGGTAGCTTCTGACAGAGTCATTCCTTTCTTAAGCAGTTCGCCTCTGAGCAGCTCAACAGCCCGGTCCCGGTCACCCACTGCGAGGTAGGTGTCGACTCCAAGGGTTCTGAGCTGCTCATGTGTTACGAACGTGTCTCCGTCAATTCCCCACCAGGATTTGGTATTGAGTATCCCGGCAAAGAGGTACATCACTGTGTCGATATCGGGTGAGATATGGCCGCCCTGGTACCAGAGATCTTCTGCTGTGTTGACAATGACAGCAATATCTGTGTCGCTTTTGGCAAGTCTTGCACCCTGCAGAAGTTTGGGTGTCCCGGTCCCGCCCGAGAGAAATGTTATGGTTATGATATCCTCCCATGATAGACTGTCCCGGAAGAAACTTAAAACTGACATACGAATACCCTCAGAACGACCAAAGGCCGGTGACCTATCAAAGCCATCAAAGACCCGGTGCATGGGTATATCCAGGTAGAGCCTGAACTGTTGACACTCCTCGACTCACCGGAGATCCAGCGACTCCGGTACATCCGTCAGCTTGGATTCTCGTTTCTTGTCTATCCGGGTGCTCATCACACCAGGTTTGAGCATTCACTCGGTGCAATGCATCTGGCATCTCTGATGTCAGGCCAGATCGGACTTTGCAGAGAGGATCATCTGCTGGTCACAACTTCCGCTCTTCTCCATGATATCGGGCATGGTCCCTACTCTCATGCGATCGAAGGTGTTGCATCAGAAGCGCTTGGAAGATCACACACAGATGTCAGGGATCTGATCACAAAGGGCCGGCTCGGCGATGAAATTGAGCGGATCGATCTCGATCCCCTGGAGGTATGCCTGATGATTGAGGGGAACCATCCGCTGGCGAGTATCATCCATGGTGATCTCGACGTGGACAGGATGGACTACCTGCTTCGCGATGCACATTACACTGGTGTTCCGTATGGTACTGTTGATGCAGGAAGACTTATCAGAGCAACCCGCCTCTCTGAAGGAGAGATAGTCCTTCATGAAAGTGGTGTGCAGGCAGCCGAGTCTCTTCTGATTGCCCGGACACTGATGCGGCCTGCAGTGTACTATCATCATGTGAGCAGGATCGCAGAGAAGATCTTCTCAACCGCAATATATGAGCAGAGCAGGCCTGATCCTGCAGAACTCATGGAGCAGATGATCAGGATGGACGATGCAGCCTGTATGCAGACCCTGCTGAACTCTGATCATCAGGATGTCAGGCATCTGGCAGAAGATCTCTACTTCCGCCGGCTCTTCAAACGATCCCTGTACCTTGGCAAAGAAGAGGTTTCTGCCTCCTTACGTGTATCCGAAGACTCTAATACACGGGAACGGGAGATCGCAGTGAGAATCGCTGAACAGGCAGGGGTGATGCCTCGTGAGGTTTTGGTTGATATTCCTGCTTTTCCCCGTGATATGTTCATGCATGTGCAGGTGCAGGACCGGGACAGTCTTCTTCCCCTTGAGGAAGTCTCACCACTGGTTACAACCCTGAATGAAACACGTCGGACACAGTGGCGTGTGGGTGTGTATGCACCGGAGTATGCGGTTCATGAGGTCAGAATGGCTGCACGGGAGTTACTGCGTATAAGGCCGCCGACAAGACAGGATCGGCTTCTCTGAAAATTTGTTAATTAAAAAAAGAGACTTATGCAGCGTTTGCTGCAAGAATTCCATCTGCAGACATATACAACCAGTATCCGTTGTATGGTCCGAGCATGGTGTTGTCGTTACTTCCTTTGATGATCATCGCGTTATACCGCTGTAATGATCCATCAAATCCAACGCAGTTGACCCACTGGTTCTGTACTGATAGGAATGTATACTTGGCCTCAATCGGTGTTACTCCGGTGAACCCGACTCCGTTCCATCCTTTCTTGAGCTGCTTGGTCGGTGGGGTCTGAACGGGGTTTGGATCGTATTCCAGAGGGATATTGTCGATTCCGGCAGAGTAGATCCAGAATGCATCGAGCGGTCTGATAATGGTACCCGGGTTGACGATATTCCAGGCATGAGTCATTGAATCATACTGGAATACACTGTGTCCCTTGACATCCACGTGGCTGAAGATGCTCGCTGTATCAGATCCCGGTGCAAGTTTCTTCGGAACAGAGACGAAGTTCCAGCCCGCATAGAGAGGCACCACATCTGTGGGCTTCTTTTTAACTGTGATAAAACCAGTCTTTGTCTCTGTGTCTGTACATCCCTGCTGGTTACTTGCAGTAAGGGTTACTGTGTAAGTTCCTGGATCAAGATATGTATGTACCGGATTGGCGATATTATCGCATCCGCTTCCTGAACATGATACATCAGCATCCATTGGGATGGGGCCCGGTTTGTCTCCAAAGTCCCACTTCCACATGGTTGGATTGCCTGATGACAGATCGGTAAACTGAACAGTCAGCGGGGCATCGCCTGATGTAGGCGTTGCACTGAAGTCAGTGACGATATTGCATGCCGGGACGACAACAACGAACTGACTCTTAGATATCGTGTCCGTGCATCCCTGCTGGTTGCTTGCGGTAAGGGTTACTGTGTATGTTCCCGGCTCACGGTATGTGTGAATCGGGTTTGCAATGTTTCCACATTCTGCACCAGAACATGATACATCATCCATCGGAATAGGCCCGTCTCCAAAGTCCCAGTTCCACATAGTTGGATTTCCGGTTGTCTTGTCTGTGAACTGGACTGTGAGAGGTGCTGATCCGCTGGTCGGGTTTGCAACAAAGTCGGCCTTGATGTTGCATGCCGGGACGACAACAACGAGTTGACTCTTAGATATCGTGTCCGTGCATCCCTGCTGGTTGCTTGCAGTAAGAGTTACGGTGTAAGTTCCTGGTTCAAGATATGTGTGAGTCGGGTTCGCTATGTTGT
>QKDV01000198.1 GCA_003251955.1 Methanospirillum hungatei | reverse complement strand
TCAGATATGATGTGATGTTCATGGCAGAACCAAAGAAAAAACAGTTGTTTGGAACTAATGGTGTCAGAGGCGTTGTCGGAGAACTGATGACACCTGAATTGGTTATGAAGATTGCAATGGCAGTCGGCAGTATGCGCACGGGAACCGTTGCTGTTGGAAGAGATACCAGAACCTCGGGGCCTGCTTTTATTGAAGCTGCGAAAGCCGGTTTGATGGCAGTTGGCTGTGACGTTGTAGACTGTGGCATTCTGCCTACGCCGGGTCTTCAGTATCTGGTGAAAGAGCACTTTGATGCCGGGATTGTCATCACTGCTTCACATAATCCTGGGAATTATAATGGTGTTAAGGTCATTGAGCCTGATGGAACTGAGATGGATGATGAAAACTCCATCGCTGTCGAGGAGCGAGTCTTCTCAGGAACCTTTGATACCAAGGGATGGGAACTAGTGGGATCTGGTCGCTCTGCCCCTGATATGTACCTGGAATATGTAGATGGCGTTGTTGCCAAGGTTCCTGAAGGGATAGGCAAGGGAATGACTGTAGTCATCGATCCCGGATGTGGAGCTGCATATCGGACGACCGCAGCTATTTTGACTAAACTCGGATGCCGTGTGATGACCCTGAACGCACAGCCTGACGGTCGGTTCCCTGCACGAAATCCTGAACCATCTGAGGAAGGTCTGGCTCCGATGGCAGATTTAGTAAGATCTGTTGGTGCACATTTTGGTGTTGCTCATGATGGTGATGCAGATCGGGCAGTCTTTATTGATGACAAGGGTCGGTTTGTTGAGGAGAATAAGGAGTTTGCCTTGGTCGCCGATGCGGTATGTCACGGGAAGAGTGGAATTATTGTAACTCCGGTAAGTTCTTCACGACTTATTGAACAGATTGGTGAACGTAACTCCTGCACGGTAGATTATACTGCAGTCGGCAGTATTTACGTGGCAAGGCGGATGCGAGCCCTGCTTAATGAGGGAAAATCAGTAGTCTTTGGCGGTGAAGGAAATGGAGGGCTTATTTATCCAGATCATCAGTTTTGCCGTGATGGTGGGATGACTGCTGCGATGATGGTTCATTTGCTCTCTTTAAAGAAACTGGCTCTTAGTGTTTTGGTTGATGAACTTCCTCCTTCTGTAATGTTGAAACACAAGTTTCAAACCGATAAAGCTCCGGCCATGATTCAGGCAGTCAGCAAGAAATTTTCAAATGATAAAATAAACACGATTGATGGGCTCAGGATCGATCGTGACAATGCATGGGCACTAATCCGCCCATCTGGCACAGAACCTCTGGTGCGGCTATATATCGAATCACAATCGGAAGAGATCGCTAAGGGATTTGAAAAAGAGATTCTGGATTGTATCAATCCAATCCTTGCATAACCCTCTCATTTTCATCTAATTTTTATTTAATTATTTTTATATTTTCGAGATGTTCCTCGTTTATATTGTACAAATGTTTAAATAATAAATCGCATTTTGCTATATATCACGGCGAAAAGAAAAAACCATAATTCAGGATAATTTCCAAAACAATATACCTCTGGAGATCGACTGATTATTATTCATAAAATTAAAGCAGGTCACCTGCCATCCGTGCATATATATGTCGAAAAGTCCCATGATGTGGGATGACTATATCCTCTTTTTCGGACTTAGATCTCTCGCCACCTATTCTTCGTGCCCTCTCTGATATGGGATTTGAGGAACCAACGCCGATTCAGAAGCAGGCGATCCCACTCCTTATGGCCGGGCAGGACATAGCCGGGCAGGCTCAGACCGGTACCGGTAAGACTGCAGCATATGCAATTCCTGGTATCGAACGGTGTAAGGATGAAGTCAGAGCAGTTCAGGTCCTTGTTCTTTGTCCAACCAGAGAACTTTGTGTGCAGATCGCCGCTGAATATTCCCGCCTTCTCAAATACCGAAAAGATATACATGTACTTCCGATATATGGCGGTCAGGCGATCGACGGTCAGATACGGGAGTTAAAACGCGGAGTTCATATTTGCATTGGAACTCCGGGCCGGGTTCTGGATCATATTGCGCGCACGACGCTCAATCTTTCAACTGTCCACTTGGTTGTTCTGGATGAAGCAGACCAGATGCTTGACATGGGTTTCAGACCTGACATAGAGAGTATCCTCTCATATGTACCAAGAGAACGACAGACTGTAATTTTTTCAGCCACACTTCCAAAACCAATCCTTCAGATCTCACGCAGATACCAGCGTGATCCTGAAATGGTCCGGATTGCACACAAGGAACTGACCGGTCCCGGGATCGATCAGTACTTTATTGAACTTGTTGAGTCAGCAAAGGATGACGCCCTCTTCAGGCTCCTTGATCGTCATACACCTGCCCGTGCAATGGTCTTTGCTAACACTCGCAGAATGGTAGATCTCATTGCCAGCAAGCTGAAAGCACAGGGATATCTTGCAGAAGCGCTTCATGGCGATATGAAACAGCGTGAACGAGATCGTGTTATGGGCGGATTCCGTCATGGCTCAATCAGCATCCTTGTCGCCAGTGACGTGGCTGCCCGTGGTATCGATGTTGAGGACGTTGAGATGGTCTTCAACTATGATCTTCCACAGGACATCGAGTATTATGTTCACCGGATCGGCCGGACTGCAAGGGCAGGCAAGGGTGGTAAATCGATAAGTTTTGTCATGCCTCGTGACCGTTGGAGGATGAAGGACATCCAGCGGCAGACCAATACTCACATGCACCGGATGATGATTCCGACAGCTGCGGAGATCGCTGAAGCACGTGCAAAAGAAACAATTTCGAAGATTAAGACTGTTATCGGCAGTGAAGATCTTACAAAATACCAGGAAGTAATTCAGGGTCTGGTTGCAGAAGGTTTTGATCCGGTACAACTGGCAGCTGCGTTTCTGAAAGAGAAAAGTGCCTATACAGGTTCAGGTGTGAATGAGATCCCTGAAAACCAGTTATCTGAGCAACCTGGATCTGCCCGACTCTTTATCTCTGCAGGAAGAAAAGACGGGTTCAGCCCACGTGATATCGTTTATGCAGTCTCTTCAGCCTGTAACATGCCTGAAAGGGCCGTAGGTGACATTCAGATGTACCCTGCATACTCCTTTGTTCAGATCCCTTCCTCTTATGTAAACCGGGTAATATCCCGGCTTGATGGGGCAGAGATCAGAGGAGTT
>QKDV01000110.1 GCA_003251955.1 Methanospirillum hungatei | reverse complement strand
ACAAGCACAGGAAGGATCTGCCAGCACTGAACGGATCTCTGCCCCTGATCGTATGTCCGGGTTATTGAGCGGGAGATCTATCATATCATATCATCCTCGTATGTGGGAATATAAATGTCCCCTGAAGTATTTACATATCGGTAATAAATCCCATCCTTGAGATGTCAGTTACTCCTTTCATCGCCTGTATCCTGACATATATCCCTTCTTCACGCAACGCAGCGATCCAGTTTGTTCCCCCTAGTGCAGCAACACCCATATACTGGGGATCGACTGCAACTCCGAGGCATGGTGTGTTTGGGAGACCGAGATCCAGAATCCCGGTGAAGTAACTCTCGCTGAGTTCTTCAAGCACCTCCTCCACTTTATCTTCAGCCTCCATGTGACACTCCCTGATGTTGCCGAGCAGGTTTCCGGTTCCGGTCCGCATGACATTCAGGACCGAGGTGATCTCCTGTGATATCAGTACCTGCAGGGGATCGATGGTCGTATACTCATACTTGATCAGGTGAGTGAATCTTCGTGGAATGTTCTCGGTCACCTCCACGACACCACCTCCAACTGGATTGAATGGAATTCCCCGCTTTACTAGTAGTCCGTCAAGGGTTGTGCTACAGAGTGTGAGAAGTCCGCAATGACCGGATGGAATTGTATATCCGTCATTATCCTCACCTTCATGTAATACTCTGATAAGGCCGCTTGGCGAGACACCTGCCTCGCAGGTCGCCCTGAACACCGAGAGAGCGTAATCTAGATCCTCCTGGTGGATAAGTGACAGATTATAGACCACCGTTCCGGTCCCTTTTGCAGGTTCAAAGGTGACCTGCATGGCATAATCCTCGATCCGATGACTGACAAATCTGAGAGGATCGCTCATAACTCAGTTAATCCGGTATAAACATAGAAAAATATTCTTTTTTTACAAGTGAATCTGTATATGATGGAACAGAGGATAAGGGAGAAAGCAGTCAGGGCAATTTCTGATATTCTGAAGTCTGCAGGATATGATGTACACCACGCATCCCCGCCCATAGACCTTTCAGCCGTGTCAGGCAGTACTTATCTGGTTGTTGTCTGTTCAGATGACCAGGAGGAGGTCACCCGGTTTTCAGAGACCGAGTACACAGTTAAGGGAGATCAGGGAGAGAAGACCTGTGAAAAATTGCTCGTTACTTTTGATCCCGGGATAGAGGCTCCTGACTGCATCGTCTGGTATGCAGAGGAGTTTGCCAGGTATGCAGGTGAGGCAACCCTCTCACGGGTTATCGGCAGGCAACTTCTTCTGCCACTTGGTGACTCCGGTGCTCCTATTCGCAGCCGCGAGTATCCGGATGATCCGGCAGGAAACGGCATTAAGATCCCTCACCTCCCTGTCCGTGTTCACCGCGAGGAGGCTGAAGATAAGGCCGGTGTTCCAGGAGTAGCCACCCTGAAGTTCCTCCCATACTGGCTCTACCGGTACACGAGTAGGGGATCAGGAAGGTTCAAGGATCAGGATGTCTCCTTTGATGGTTCTGGTGTAGGTGCACTGAACGCGATTAACGGCTCAATGGCTGATGTTGATCCTGATACTGTAACACGCAGGAGCATTCCTCAAGGTTCAGAGGTTATCAGGCATCAGATAGACAAGGAGGCTGCAGATGAGAAGATCACTGGGAGCCTGATCCGAAGTATGACCACGAAAGTGAGAGCAAGACAGGTAAAAGGCGATGCCATATATTATGAAGAGAAGAATGTCGCGCCTGACCGGAACAATATCGCACTCGAACTGCGTGAGCTCTTCATTCCTGTGTGGCAGATAAAAGGGAAGAAGATCGTTGAGATCAATGCATATACCGGGGAACGTCTGCGCGAACCGATGGATGATGGGGTAGAGGTCTTTTGACCTCAGTGCTTTTCTTCTGCCATCAGTTCATGAAGTCGTGATGAGACCGCTTCAATATGGTCTTTCACCTTCACCTTATGCCAGATATCTGCAATAACTCCCTCAGGGTTTATCAGGAACGTACTCCGCTCCACGCCCATGTACTCCCTTCCGTACATTTTTTTCTGTACCCAGACTCCAAACTCCTCAATAACTCCATGTGAGGGATCTGCGAGCAGGGTGAGATGAAGGTCGTGTTTATTGACAAACTTCTGGTGACTCTCTACGGTGTCAGGACTTATCCCTATGACAGGTACCCCGAATTCTGCGAGTTCTTCATATATTGCGGAGAATGCGAGAGCTTCAGCAGTACAGGCTGATGTGTTGTCTTTCGGGTAGAAATACAGAATCACCCAGGACCCACGGAACTCTTCATCCGTTCTTTGGGTACCATTCTGGTCGGGGAGTGTAAATGCCGGCGCCATGTCACCGGCAGTGAGTTGCGGCATATACTTTCATTATGTCACTCTCTTCATACATACCATTCCAGATGCAGATCGACCTTTGTGCCATCGGAAAGGTGAAGGAGGAATATCTTCGCGATGGCATCGCTGAATATCTCAAACGTCTCACCGGATTCTGTACCGTTAAGGTTGTTGAGTTTTCTGAGGAGCGGATTAAAGATGGTGCAAGCAGTCATGAAATCGCATTGGCCTGCCAGCAGGAAGGTAAAAATTTGCTCAAAGCTTCAGGTCAGGCTGGATATCTGATCGCATTGGATCCGCGTGGAGTTGTTATATCAAGCGAGGGTCTTGCTGATCGGGTCCGGAAGTTGGAGATTGACGGCCCGCATCATGTTGTAGTCCTGATTGGGGGGCCCCACGGTTTATCTGATGAAGTAAGAAACAGGGCAGACCTGATGCTCTCTCTATCATCAATGACATTTCCCCATCAATTAGTTCGTCTTATCATGCTTGAACAGATCTACCGGGCATACACAATCAACAGGGGACTTCCCTACCATCGGTAGAAAAAAAGGAGATTACACCGGGACCGGGAGTAGAGAACTTGGCCGGTGCATATGTCTGGTCGGAACCTGGATCTGTGCTGAAGCGGAGATGAACGATGATACATCGGTTGCAGTTTTTAGCAGATGCATCACTGCTTCCCAGGGTTCCGGGTAGAGGTGTGGGTCAAGCCACTCTGCCGGATCCTCCATATTCGGGAAGGCTATCCGTTCATCGCCGTCTGGATTGAACTGTGCATCAACACCGGGTTTGTTGCCTCGAGGGTCGAGGCGAACCCACCGTTCATGGT
>QKDV01000214.1 GCA_003251955.1 Methanospirillum hungatei | reverse complement strand
ATCCCGCCGCTGGCTATCACCGGGCCGCCACATCTGACAGCCTCACTGACACTGACCGCGGTGGGGATGCCCCACTCTTTAAAAAGCACGCCGAGATCCGAGAGCCTCTGATCTCCGCCTGCTTCCCCTTTTCCTGCTCTAAAACTCTCGATCGCAGCCCATGATGAACCACCGTATCCACCAACATCTATGCAGTCAGCACCGGCCCCATAGCAGAGCCTGGCTATCTCCTCAGAGAATCCACATCCGGTCTCTTTCACGACGACCGGGACCTTGAAATCCCTGCAGAGCTCCCGGAGAGCATCAAGACATCCGGTTGCATTATGATCTCCTTCAGGCTGTGTCGCCTCCTGAAGAAAGTTCAGATGAATAGCAAGTGCATCCGCGTCGATCATCTCAACTGCATCTTCAGCCCATCCGATTCCATGATCCCTGAGCTGCACAATACCGAGATTGCCGACGATAAACACATCAGGGGCAGTATCTCTGACGATCGAGAAAGTTTCGGCGAGAGTCTTATCTTCAATTGCCGCCCGCTGTGATCCAACTCCGATACCAAGACCGTATTTTTGTGCGGCCTGAGCTAAAACCTCGTTCACCCGGGTCGTCTCCGGGTGACCTCCGGTCATTGCAGAGATGAAGAGAGGGGATCCAAGTCGGTGTTCAAAGAAGTCGGTTGAGAGATCCAGTGTATCCATATCGGAATCTGGAAGTGCATTGTGAACGAGTCTGATATCTTCAAACCCGGTACTTCCTGATTCAATATCTTCTTCAAGGCAGATTCGAAGGTGATCCAGTTTCCGTGATGATGTAAACCTTCTCCGGTTCATGCATCCTCCGGCAGGATACGCGTCCCGCCATGATCCTTCCCGGCGAGAAACGCTTCGAACTGCGAAATGTGGAACATCTCAGACCTTATTCCATGATCGGCAAGAGCGAGAAGTTCGGCAATTTTTCCTTCCATTCCCCCGGTCACATCAATATGACCCGAGTTGCCGATGGTAACCTGGTGCACCGAGGATCGGCGCAACTCCCTCACAACTGATCCGTCACTATCCAGAAGACCCGGTACATCGGTCGCAAGACCGACACGGTCCATTCCAAGTCCTTCTGCAAGAACCCGTATCAGCTGATCACCGGAAACAATACAGGCACCTCTTTTTCGGTCCATCACAACATCACCGTGAATGACAGGGACCAGACCAAGACTTACCATCCGATCCATATGCCCGAAGACTGGATCAACAAGTTTACCATCAGATGCCTCACATCCGTGAAGCGGATGAATCGGAACAGCCTCAATTCCGCTGCTTCGCAGGGCCTTCACTACCGCGGTGTTCAGTTCCCTGACCGCCTGGTGAGTCTCAAAGATCCCTTTCCGGTTCTCCCTGGTAACACCTTCCTGAATATGGTAGGCTTTTGCCTGGGGATGGCCGAAAGATCCGGCACCGTGCACAATGAGAAGTGGCATGTCCGGGTACTTTGCAAGGCATTTTGCAATGGCATTGAGAGTATCGTACTTGATAACACCCTCAGAGCCGGCTGACTTCTCTGTTATTACGCTCCCGCCGAGCTTGAGTATCGTTCGATTACGCATCCTTTTCTTTCCGGAGTCCTTCTGTGTCAAGGCAGGTGATTAGTGCCCGCCCATCGGTAACCTCCAATGCCCCGGCAATCCGGGCCTTGAGGTTTTTGGGTGCCAGTGCAACCATGCATCCCCCTCCTCCTGCCCCGGTTATCTTTGCTCCGTATGCCCCGGTTGCCCGGGCTGCAAGTACCAGTTTGGAGAGTTGGGGATGACCCACCCCGAGCACCTCGAGGAGGGCGTGATTCATATCCATGAGACGGCCGAGATATTGTGGCTCGTCGAGATGCTTCATTGCATCAAGGGTGAGTGCCTCTATAGCATCCATCACAGGCTCACAGATCTGTGGATATTTCGCCTTGAGATCTGCAACCTTCTCGACCATTCTCGCGGTCGAATGCGTTACCTGGCTGTTCCCGACAACCAGGTGATAATTCTGGGGTGCCAGCCTTTTACGTGATCCTTCCTTGATCAGGAACATTCCGCCATAGGTTGACACGGTTGTATCAGTCGGGCTTGCTCTTCCTTTCTGGACCCGCTTCTCGATCTTATATGCAAGTTCTGCGATCTGATCGCGGGTCTTATCAAGTCCGAACTCATCGTTGATAGCTGAAATCGTTGCAACTGTCACGGCAGCTGATGAGCCGAGTCCTGAAGAACTGGGGAGTTGTGAGTTTATATAGACACTCCCTTTCACGTTAAGTTCCTTGAAACACTGATCAATATATGGTGATTTTGCATGATGGGCATGACTGGTCTTCCTAACCGTTACATAGACACGTGGGCGGATTGCAAGTGCTATGCCGGGTTTTCCGTACACCACTGCATGTTCACCAAAGAGGAACACCTTGCCGGGTGCACTCCAGGTTGCCAATCAGTTCACCGCCAGTGCCGCATACCCGACTACCTGCTGGAAGTCCCCACTTGCCTCTCCGCTGGTAGTATATGAGATGAGATCACACCGTGTTGCGCCCACTGGCTTGAGAGATTCGATCATTGTTCCGATCGGCCCATACCCACAGGCTGTTACATGGTGTCGCTGTATTCGATTATAGAATTCCTGCACGTTCAGATCCTTCAGCGCTTCAATGACAAAAAGATCGTCTTTTTGTGCCTTGACTGCTGGAACATAATGCGAAAAATCACTAGAGGCAACAATTCGCACATCTTTGTCATAATCACGAACTGCGCTGATGATACGGTCTGATACACGGCCGATCTCATACATTGTCTGCGGGCCCATCATTATGGCAACGATCGTCGCGTCAGGGAACCGATATCTGATGAATGGTACCTGAACCTCCAGTGAGTTCTCGTTTCCAAACGCCATCGCCTGATCATCAACAGGAAGTCCAATCCCGGCAACAAGTTCAGTGTCGGTTCTGACCGGACCGATAGGGGTATCCCATGGTATGGCCGAAACACAGGTAGGAAATCCGCGATGACTGGGGCCGATAAGAATAAAAGTCCCGTCAAATCCCTCTTTGAATGCACTAAATGCATGTGCTGAGGTCTGGCCAGAATAGATATAGCCGGCATGAGGGGATGCAACACCCTTTGCATCCCCACCGGTACGAGCAGACCTGAAGAACGCGTCCAGCATGTGAGTC
>QKDV01000010.1 GCA_003251955.1 Methanospirillum hungatei | reverse complement strand
CGCTTGGGGTGATGAGGGTTGCACCACGCTGCACGGCAACAACCATCACATCAGGTGGGAAGGTGACGTTCTGGATGGTTCTTCCTGCAACTGTCTCTGCCTTCACAATGGCTGCATGTTTTTCTCCCTCACTTTCGAGGAGTAGTTTCTTCAGATTTGTGGCGTCATCCTTCCCGAGTCCCTTCAGACCGGCTTCAACTGCTGAATTGAACCGTGCAGCTGGAACAAGGTCCCTGATACGGGCTGCAGTGTCTCGTCCAGCCTCTCCAATCTTCTCTCCCAGGGGGGTAACCTCATCTACAATCTTTGTAGAAATGTCGCGTGCCTTCTCATGAATATCATGGGCTGCCTGCGAGGTTCCTTCTCTGATTCCTGCAGTTTTCTCAGAGACTGTCTCGCCTAACTCCTGTACGCCGCTGCCTATCTTTCCGGCAATATCCTCTGCAGCATCTCTGACCTGTTCGCTTACTGGTACCTTTCTTTTTACTGTTACATCGGTACCATCAGTAATATCAAGCCTTTTTAGATCTTCTTCGCTGATTCGGATCTGACCTTGTTCGACAAGGGCATCTGCATAAACAGTGAGGGTGAGCGAAGCGCCTTTGGGAGTCACAACCTCAACCTCGGTTTTGTCTTCTATGCCGATTACATTGAGCAGACTGCTATGGACTCGTGCTCTGCCGTGGCCGGGCATCGCACGTTTTATTGCCCGCAGGGTTACTTCCTCCATACTGGATAGATGGCAGCCACGACATATAATATTTATGAACTAATCCTGTGTTTTTAGGCCTTAAATCGTTTAAGTCACATTGAATGTGATACCAGAATAATCGCGGATTTTCTATCTATCCTGGTTACTTCTGTTCAGATATTCTGTCAGCCTCTGGAAGTGGACAGACCGGGGTAACTGATGCTACACAATTCCAGTCTGCGAGAACCGTCTCCAGCGAGGTGGTCTGGGTGACCTCCTCTCCGATGGTCTCTTCTACCCCGGAAATTCTGAGCATTCTTCTTACCTGCCATGTTGCTTCAGCAATCCTGATCTTAATTCCTGCTGTCGTAAGTTCCTGACAGAGATCAACGATCATATCTGATGCAGAGACATCAATGATCGGTGATGTGCTCATATCAAATAGAACAAGTTTCACTGTGGGGTCTTCTGCTATCAGCTCGTCTATACGTTCCTTGACTGTCTCTGCATTTGCAAAGATCAGTGGTGCATCAACCCTAACTATAAGGACACCGGGGATCGCTTCATTCTCTGGGTGTTTTATCCGGTCGGCATACTGACGAGTGTCAGGAACCCTGCCAAGTACTGCAATCCTGGGTGATGTTACCCGGTACAGGATATCCGTGAGCGAAAGGATGACGCCAAGGAACACACCAGAGAGGATCCCAAAGAGCAGAACTCCTGCACATGTCGCAAGAGCTATAGCAAATTCGTCTCTGCTGATCTTTAAAATTCTCACAAGTCCTCTTATGTCTATCAGCCTGAGCACGGCAACGAGAATGAGACTCCCGATGATAGCCTCGGGCATCCGTGTAAAGAGACCGGTGAGAAATACTGCAACGATAGCAGTAAGAACAGCTGCAATGACTCCTGTTATCTGTGTTGCAGCCCCGTTGACCTCATTGAGTGCTGTCCGTGAGAAACTTCCTGCGACAGGAAATCCCTGGAAGAGGCTGGTTGCGATACTCGTTGCACCCAGGGCGAGAAGCTCCTGGTTTGCATCCACCTTATAGTGGTACCTCCTTGCAAGCGAGGTTCCGATACTCATGCCTTCAACATATGCGAGCAGGAATATTGCAAATGCCAGAGGGAAGATAAACTGCAGATCTGTGAAAGAGATCGTAGGGATAACCAGTCCCGGGAGTCCGGCCGGGATAGTCCCTACTTCATGAACCCCCCTGGCTTCAAGATCTGTGTATGTCATCAGCAGTATCGAGATAATTACAACAATCAATGCTGCTGGCATTTTCCTGCATCTTCGTTCAGCACATATCAAGAATACTATCGCCCCGGCACCTATGAGCACGGTTGGGAGGTTGGCCTCGGGCAGTCTGGTGATGAGGTACGTCAGTTGATCAAAAAATGCTCCCTGCACCGGTTCTATTCCGAATATCCTGAATAACTGGCCGCAGATGATAACAATCCCCATGCCTGCAAGAAATCCCTTGAGTACGGTTTCTGATATCAGGTTTACAATGAATCCAAGTTTGAAGACCCTTGCAAGGATTGCAAGGCTTCCTGCCATCAGAGCAGTGAGTGCTGCAAGAGAGGCATACCGTGCTGCGTCAATTCCTGAAAGCATTCCAAGCATTGCTGCTGTCAGGATCGCTTCAGATGAACTCGGCCCGATATTCATCTCCCTGATGGTCCCGAAGATGCAGTAGACAAGCGGCGCTATGATACCGGCATATAATCCATATTCTGGTGGAAGACCTGCCAGTTGGGCATATGCCATGAGTTCTGGTATGGCAAATGCTGTCAGGGTGATACCTGCGATAACATCAGCACGAAAAATCTTTGAAGTATATTTTGGGAGCCATCCGGTGATGGGGAGGATTGATGCAAGTTCCCTGTGTAATGTATCCTCAGAAGGCCTGTTGATCTGCATATTCAATCGGATATTGTATCCCGTAGGCTGATGATCTATGTCTCAATAATTTGCAGGGGTTGATCAAACCCGCAATTATCCCTTATGAGATCGAAAAACGCTGCATCTCTGCTGTGGTTGTAGATACTGCATTGTTGATCTCACTGATGATAGTTGTAATCTGTTCTGATACGGATAACGCTTCCTCAGCAGTCTCTGAAGAGTTCATAGCATCTTTTGATGTCTGACGAACATGTGTACTCATCTCGTTCACACTGGTGGTTATTTCTTCAAATGATGCTGCCTGCTGCTCTGTTGAAGTAGCTACTGCATCCATATTTGTTTTTATCTCCTGAACACCTTTGGTCAGAGATGAAAAGATTTCAAGTGTCTCTCTAAGTGATACATGGCCTTCTTCAATAACTGACTCTGCCTCTTTCATTACTGTTGTCGCACGAAGGCTTCTGTTATCAAGTTCGCCAATCATACCTGCAATCTTCTGGGCAGCCTGACCAACCTGTTCAGCTAGTACTTTCACTTCACCTGCGACAACTGCAAATCCTCTCCCGGCATCTCCTGCCCGTGCGGCTTCTATCGCT